>JAIXVO010000458.1 GCA_027482985.1 Cyanobacteriota bacterium | reverse complement strand
CGACCAATTACCAATTACCAATTACCAACTACCCATTACCCAGGTCCCCATCATGTGTTTAGGTATTCCCGGTCAAATTGTTGAAATTACGAGCGTTGAGCAGAAACTCGCAATCGTTGATGTGAGTGGGGTGCGGCGGCAGGTGAACATTGCCTGCATTGTGGATGAGGAGCATCCCGTCGAAAGTTGTGTCGGCGATTGGGTGTTAGTCCATGTTGGCTTTGCCATGAATCGAATTGATCCCACAGAAGCAGCAGAAACATTGACTTTATTGGAAGAGTTGGCGGAAGTCCATCAGGCGATGGCAGGGAGTGGGAGTAGGTAATGGGTAATGGGTGATTGGTAATTGGTAATTGGTAATGGGTAATCGGTATTTAGAGCTATTGCATTTCCCATACTCCACGCCCATCATCGATAATCACGACCCATTCCCTCTCTCCACGACCCATTACCCATTACCCATTACCTTCCTCCATTACCCATTACCCATTACCAATTACCCCCCTCCACTACCCATTACCCATTACCCATTACCAATTACCAACTCCTATGAAATACGTCACCGAATATCGAGATCCCGAAAAGATTCAAGGTGTTTTACAAGAAATTACTCGGTTGGGAGAGCAGTTAACGACAGGGAAAGACCGACCTGTGAAGTTGATGGAGATTTGTGGTGGACATACTCACGCCATTTTTAAGTATGGGCTGGAAGAGTTGTTGCCGCCGACGATCGAAATGATTCATGGACCTGGGTGTCCTGTGTGTATTATGCCGAAGGGGAGGCTGGATGACGCGATCGCGATCGCGGAACATCCCAACGTCATCTTCACGACGTTTGGGGATGCGATGCGGGTGCCTGGTTCTAAACACAGCTTGTTGCAGGCGAAGGCGAAAGGGGCAGATATTCGGATGGTGTATTCGCCGTTGGATGCGCTGCAAATTGCTAAAAATCATCCCGATCGCGAAGTGGTCTTTTTTGCGATCGGCTTTGAAACGACGGCTCCCAGTACTGCCTTAACCGTATTACAAGCTGAGTCGGAAGGGGTTCCTAACTTCAGTCTGTTTTGTAATCATGTGTTGGTCGTGCCTGCCTTAGAAGCGTTGTTGAGTAACCCTGATTTACAACTGGATGGCTTCATTGGCCCTGGTCACGTCAGCATGGTGATTGGGACAGAACCGTACCAGGCGATCGCCAGCACTTATCACAAACCCTTAGTCGTTGCCGGATTTGAACCGCTGGATCTGTTGCAATCAGTCTGGATGGTGTTGCAACAGTTGGCGGAGGAACGCTGTGAAGTCGAGAATCAGTACGCCCGCTTTGTCCAACCCCACGGCAATGCGGTCGGTCTGGCGGCGATGCAGCGGGTGTTTGAGGTGCGGTCAGCCTTTGAATGGCGAGGCTTGGGCGACATTCCCGACTCCGGCTTAAAAATGCGCCCTGAGTACGCCCAATTTGATGCCGAAGCGAAATTCATTCTGCCCCACCGTCAAGTCGCCGATCACAAAGCCTGTGCCTGTGGCGACATTCTCAAAGGTGTGAAGAAACCCTGGGATTGCAAAGTCTTTGGCACCGCCTGCACGCCAGAACATCCAATTGGCGCTTGCATGGTGTCCTCTGAAGGGGCCTGCGCCGCCTACTACAAATATGGTCGCTTCTCCCTCGCAAAAGCCACTCCAAACCCTCCCCTTCCCGCCCTCGCCAAGTAGCCAAGTAGGTTGGGTTGAGCCTGCAAAACCCAACAGAACTCACCTTTGCCCCACATCCCCCCATCACACCCGCATTCCTATGAACCTCATCGCCAACGCCAACTTTGACCGATCGCGCCCACCCCGACGCATCCCCCTGCGAGACACCGAAATCACGTTAGCGCATGGCAGTGGGGGCAAGGCAATGCGGGATTTAATTCACGATCTGTTTGTCAGCACGTTTGACAATCCGGCCTTGTCTCCATTGGAAGATCAGGCCCGATTTAACCTGGCAGACCTGATGCAACTGGGCGATCGCCTCGCCTTGACCACCGATTCCTACGTCATTGATCCCCTCTTCTTTCCGGGTGGAGATATCGGCAGTTTGGCAGTGAATGGGACGGTGAATGATCTCGCCGTCAGTGGAGCCACGCCGCTGTATCTCACCTGTAGCGTGATTTTAGAAGAAGGCTTGGCGGTGGAAACCTTGCGGCAGGTGGCACAGTCCATGCAACAGGCAGCGATCGCGGCTGGGGTGCAAATCGTCACGGGCGACACGAAAGTTGTGCAACGGGGGGCAGCGGACAAGCTCTTCATCAATACGGCGGGAATTGGGGTGATTCGCCGCGAGGTCTCCACCTCGGCAGCGCAACTGCAACCGGGCGATGTGGTGTTGGTGAATGGCACCCTCGGCGATCATGGAGCCACGATTATGCTGGCCAGAGATGAGTTAGCCCTGTCTACGCCGATTCAGAGCGACTGTCAGCCCTTGAATGGCTTAATTGCGGCGATTCTCAATGTGTGTCCGGCAGTCCGAGCGATGCGCGATGCGACACGCGGCGGACTGGCGACGGTCCTAAATGAATTTGCCACCAGTTCGCAAGTCGGCATTCGGATTCAGGAAGTTGCTTTACCGATTCGCGACGAGGTGAACGGTGTTTGTGAACTATTGGGACTCGATCCGCTCTACCTCGCCAATGAAGGGAAACTGGTCGTCGTCGTCCCGCGATCGCAGGCAGAAACCGTCCTCGCTGCCATGCAAAGCCACCCTGCCGGGGCGCAAAGTCGGATCATTGGCGAAGTGATCACCGCACCCGCTGGAGCCGTGTTCTTGAAAACTACCTTTGGCACCGATCGCGTCATTGATCTGTTAGTGGGCGATCAGTTGCCACGCATTTGTTAGGGAGATGAGTCATGCATGAACTGGGGATTACTCAAAATATTGTGGCGATCGCGGCAGAGTATGCCAACGGGCAACCCGTGAAGCGCGTCACCTTAGAGGTTGGCAAACTGACTGCCATTCTCCCCGATGCGATTCGATTTTGTTTTGATGTGTGCTGTCAGGGCACCGTGTTGGCAGGGGCGCGGTTAGAAATCATCGAAAAACCGGGCTTAGCGACCTGTCAGCAATGTGGCGCGACTGTACCGTTAGATTATCCCTTTGGCGTGTGTGACTGTGGGTGTCAGCAGTTACAAATTATTCAAGGCGAAGAACTGTCGATTAAAGAACTGGAAACGGAGGAAGTATGTGTGTAACGTGTGGATGTTCGGATGACAGCCAGCCCACCCTGACCAACCTGCAAACGGGTGTAGTCGAAGCCTTGCGATCGCCAGCCCAGGAGCCTCGCGCCCATACTCACGTTCTAGAAAATGGGGCAGTGATTACCCATCATCATAGTCATCCCGATCACGCGCATGACCATGATTCACATCACGATCACAATCATCAGGGGCATCACGTTCATCCTCATCCGAAATCTACTCCAGGAGAGCGTCTTCCAATCGCTCAACTGCATG
>JAIXVO010000097.1 GCA_027482985.1 Cyanobacteriota bacterium | reverse complement strand
GATTGTAAGCAGGTATCCAGGACAATCTGATTCGCCTCTAGCAAATCATCTTTTTTCCCGGTATCCAGCCACCAGCCTTCAATTTGGCGGGCTTCCACACGTTGTTGGTGGTCAATCAAATTTTGAATCGCGTCGGTAATTTCTAACTCGCCCCGCGCAGACGGTTGAATACGATCAATCGCCGCATGGATGGTATTGGCGAAGAAATAAATACCCACCAGTGCCAAATTCGAGGGGGGATCCTTCGGTTTTTCAACCAGATGCAGTACCCGTCCTTGCGCGTCTACTTCGGCCACCCCAAATGCGGTTGGGTTGGGTACCGGACGCAGCATGATCAAGGCATCCATCTGCTGTTCTTTGAAGTTTGTCATGAATTGCCCTAACTCGTTTTGAATCAGGTTATCGCCCAGATACATGACGAAGGGATCGTCACCCAGGAACGGTCGGGCAATCTTCACCGCGTGCGCTAGCCCAGCGGGTTGATCTTGCAAGATATAAGTAATGTTGGCTCCGAAGCGATCGCCATTGCCCGTCTTGGCTTTCACTTCCTCACCCGTCTCCGGACTAATGACAATCCCGATATCGGTCACGCCTGCTCTTACAATCGACTCAATGCCATACCAAAGAATCGGCTTATTGGCAACGGGCACGAGTTGTTTTGCCCCTGTATAGGTCAAGGGTCGTAGCCGAGTGCCTTTGCCGCCGCTGAGAATGATTGCTTTCATAAAATACTCACGAATAAATTGTTTGATCAGGGATAGACATCTGCTAATTTGAGTGGCTTGCCAGCCTGGTCTTTGGTGGAAAGAATGGGTTCAGCCGCTAAAGCCCAATCAATCGCCAAGTCTGGATCATTCCAAAGAATGCAGCGTTCATGCTGCGGCGCATAATAATCGGTTGTTTTATACAGAACCTCAGCCGTTTCAGAAACGACTAGAAACCCATGCGCGAAACCCGCTGGCACCCACAGCAGGCGTTTATTCTCCGCACTGAGGGTGCAACTGACCCATTGCCCAAAAGTCGGCGACTGTCTGCGAATGTCTACTGCAACATCAAAAATGGTGCCAGCAATGGCTCGCACTAGCTTTCCCTGAGCTTGTTCAATTTGATAATGTAACCCTCGGAGAACATTCTGAGAGGACCGAGAATGGTTATCCTGAACAAATTGCTCAGTAATGCCCAGCTTTTCAGCAAATGCTTTACTGTTGTAGCTCTCCAGAAAAAAGCCACGGGCATCTTCAAAAACTCGTGGCTCAATAATTAAAACGTCTGGAATCTCTGTCGGCAGGATGTTCATTGCAAAGTCCTTAAAACCTAAAATCCGAGTATTGCATAAGCATCTTACAGGGTTTTGCTCGCCAATCTAGGATTGAACCAATGATTGTGCCACTGTAAGGGTTATAGCTTGAAACAAAGCACTTCTTCAGGGTGGCTGACTGAACTTTATCGAAAAATGAAGTTTTCCAATAATGGTGCAATCGTCAAAAAAGACACAGTGTTTTGGCAAAAGTGTATTGGTTTCGATCTTCCAGCTTGCGATGATCGCATCAGGATAGAGTCAGGTGATGCCCTCAATGCGCGCTAGATATAGCTTTGTCAAAACACTATAAGACCAGTCGAATCGTCAAGAGCGAATGCTAGGTCAGTGTTCTAACTCGTTGCTGCCACGTTATTCATGGCGGCGACTATAACAGCTATTTCAGTCCCGATAACGGTAGTCTAAATGACCAGTTCGCCACTAACCTAGCGAGCTTGAGCCACTTTTGGCAGTGGTCTATGACTATCAAAATACGATGCGATCGCCAACTTTCAGTAAAATTTCGCAGCTCACATCTGCACCAAAAATAAAGATTCACTAAACCCTGATCGTTTGTGCGAGCTTGTGCATTTCCTATGCACCCCTGCGTCTCTAAAGTGCCCCATTTCTCAATCAAGCAACCATCGGTTTCGCGATCGCCCTGGTCTTAGTCAGCCGTGGCGGAACTGGGGGGAGTCGGGGTGTGGCGTTCCAAGGCAAGTTGAATCAGCTGATGCACCAGTTGCGGGAACGGGATCCCACTGGTTGCCCACAGTTGCGGATACATACTGGTGGCGGTAAAACCAGGCAAGGTATTAATTTCATTAATATAGATAGCCTCAGTGTCAGGCACGTAGAAAAAATCAACCCGCGCTAAACCAGCCGCATCCACGGCTACAAAGGCTTGTGTCGCCATCTCTTGCAGTTGTTGTGCGATCGCGGTAGGCAAGTCGGCTGGAATCAACCACCCCGCTCGGCCAGCGGTATACTTCGTTTCATAGTCATAAAAGTCACTATCGTAAGTGATTTCCCCAATCACCGAAGCCTGGGGCTGATCATTGCCCAGCACCGCACATTCCACTTCTCTCGCGGTGACCCCCATTTCGATGATGATGCGGCGATCATAACTGGCGGCACTATCCAGAGCGGCTTCTAACTGCGCTCGGTTTCTGACCTTAGAAATCCCTACCGAAGAGCCTAAATTTGCGGGTTTGACAAAGCAGGGGTAGCCTAAAGCCGCTTCAATTTCGTCACACAATTTGGGAAAAATGCAGGGGTTCGACCAAATTTGCGATCGCGTCACAGTGCGATATTTAACTTGTGGCAATCCGACTTGAGCAAAGACCTGCTTCATCGCAATTTTGTCCATGCCGATCGCTGAGCCTAAAACATCGGAGCCGATAAACGGCACCTGCATCAGCTTGAGTAGACCTTGGATGGTGCCATCTTCGCCATTCGGTCCATGCAAAATCGGAAACCAGACATCAATTTCGGTCGCAACAGGCGGAAACTGCCAGCGGTTTGAAACTTTATGGGCGGCATCAGTGCTAACTTGCAGCGGTTGCCCTGTGCTCAGCACTGGCTGGGCGATTTCCGGGTCACACCAGATCCCATCCTTCCGAATGTAAAGCGGTAGCACCTCGTAGGTCGCGAGGTTGTCGGCAGTCGTGAGGGCGCGGGCGATCGCTTGAGCCGAAACAATTGACACTTCATGCTCGCCGGAACAGCCCCCAAACAAAAGACCAATTTTCAGTTTGCTCATACACCTGCCCACCTGCTTCGTTACCATGAAAGTAGGAGACAGTAATGCTCCTAATTTGACGTAAGTTTACAATTTTACAGTGCAGATTGAGCAACCTGTTAAGATTTAATTGCTTTTGTTTTTTTAGAAAGAATTCGTTTCATTCAATCGTGGTTTGATTCTCTTCACTGCAATTCAGCCCTTGGGCGTTTTGTGCTGTCCTGAAAATCCGCCATGCCTCTGAATGGATAGTTGGTTACAGTTAATCTCACCTCCATGAGTAGCTTTTCTTTTGAAAATAAAATAGATTCAAGCCATCGCCTCGAGTTGCAAGCCTGGATCGAACAAGGTAAAAATCTGGCTGATGATGGATTTTATGCCCAAGCGCTGAGTACTTATGACGAAGCGATCAGTCGGTTTCCAGCAGATTTTGCCGTCTGGCATTGGCGCGGCGATGCCCTGGCTAATCTCGGTCGTTATGCCGAAGCTTTATCTAGCTTCGATCAGGCGCTGAGCTTAGCCCCGCGACATGCTCCCAGTTGGGTGTTTCGGGCGGTTGTCCTGTTGCATCAGGAACGAGCTCAAGAGGCTTTAGCCAGTTGCGATCGCGCCTTGGCAATTGCCCCCACCGATCCGGAGGCATGGTTATTTCGAGGAGCTGCCTTGCAAAAACTGGGTCGCTACAAGCAGGCCTACGCTAGTTTTGAGCAGGCTACTCAATGCTCTAAGCGCTGAAGACGTAACTGCCACTGCAGGCATTGCTCGCCCTGATTCAGTTTATCGCTTGATAAAGTCGGCAAAAGAGCCAAACAAAGGCGGGCGATACTTGCTGAATTTCTGCTGGAGGAGCAACCCAAAGAAGGGTAGGTCTTCAATTAAGTAGCGTTTCCAGAGTCGTTTGGGGTCAGCGTAAATCCGATAAATCCACTCAATCCCTAAGCGGCTCATCCATTTAGGGGCGCGGTTGATAGCTCCAGCTTCAAAGTCGATCGTGGCTCCCACCGCGAGAAAAATTTTGACGTGAGTGAAGCGATCGCGGTACTTACTGATCCATTTCTCTTGCTTTGGCGCG
>JAIXVO010000416.1 GCA_027482985.1 Cyanobacteriota bacterium | reverse complement strand
GAAGAGAAGACCGAATTCGATGTCATCCTGGAAGAAGTGCCTGCTGACAAGAAGATTGCGGTGCTGAAGGTGGTGCGCACCCTGACCGGGTTGGGTCTGAAAGAAGCCAAAGATTTGGTGGAAGCTGCACCCAAGCCCGTCAAAGAAGCGATCGCCAAAGATGCCGCCGAAGATGCGAAGAAGCAACTGGAAGAAGCGGGCGCGAAAGTTTCCGTCAAATAGGTTGCTGGTTAAAAGTCAATGCTGGGGGCGATCGCGCTCCCAGTGCCAAATTAAACAATGGGCAGATTCAGGATTTCCTCGATCTGCCCATTGTTTGTGTCAACCCAAATCGTTATTTCAGAAAGGTGAACTTCCCATCACCGCCATCGGGATTCATTTTGATTTGCGCCACATAGAACTCTTTCTGATTAATCTCACCTGCCGGAGTAAAGGAGATTTCTCCCAGCGGCGTATTGTATTTCCCTTTGAGCAGTTGTTGGTTCAGTGCCACCCGCAAATCTGGCAGCGGTTGTTGCGCGACTTTGGTCGGTTTATCGAGCGCCTGCAACGCCTCTACAAACACCTGCACCCCGGCAAATGCCTGCGCACTGAACTGAGGGGGTTGTTTCTTGTACTGCGCCACATAAGCCTCCCGGAAGGCTTTATTGACTTCCCCCGGTTGCTCTGGATTGTAAGCTTGCGCGATTAACAGCCCATCACAAAGCTGTTTGCACACAGGAAAAATATTGGAGGTATTCAGTCCATTACCGCCGATAATCAGTCCTTGATAGCCCAATTCGCGCAGTTGCCGCACCAGATTGCCGCCGTCTGCCGCTAATCCAGAAATAATCACCAGATCCGGCTTCAAGTTCAAAGCTGCTGTTGCCTGCGTTTGAAAGTCGGTATCCGTCGTTTGAAACTTCTGTATAGTCACTAAATCCAGCTTTCTATCCTTGACCGTTTGCTGAAAGATCTCGGTTTCCGACTTGCTGAAGGCATCATTTTGGGCGAAGAAAACCGCCACTTTTTTGATGTTGGGATTCAGTTTGAGGGCAGCGGCTACCGAGTTGGGCGCGACGACCGAAACGGGGGCTGACACCCGCGACACAAACTCACCAATTTGCGGAATCCCTTTCGCCGTATTGGAGGGGCCAATCACAGGCACTTTCGCGCGATCGGCGATCGGGCTAGCGCCAAACGCCTGTTGCGATAAGGTTGGCCCCACAATACCCACCACTTTATTTTGGGTAATCAACGTTTGAAAGGCATTAATCGCCCCGGCTTCATCCCCTGCCGTGTCCTGAAACACGAGCTTAATGGGCGTACCGTTGATGCCACCTTTGTCATTGAAATACTTCTCGGCAATCCTGGCTCCAGCGACCTGTTCCTGCCCCAATAACGCCACGTTACTGGTTTGTGCCACTCCAATCCCAATGGGAATGGCATTAGCGGTATCACCTCCCGCCGAGGTGGAGCCAGAGTTAGAGGTGCTACAGGATGCCAGCGCGATCGCAAGTCCAGACCACAAAATCAACCGACGATTCATCTTCATACGCAATCTCAAGGGGGCAGCGTTATTTCAGCACAAAGATTATAGGGGAGAAGGGAGGCGGGGAATGTGAAGGGAGGGGAGGGAGAGGACGGGAGGAGTCAGGAGTCAGAAGGGAAGGGCACCCAGGCAATGAGGAGAATCGTAGAGACGCGCCGCTGGCATGTCTCCATTGAGGGATGTAGGGAGGGAGCGCAAGAGCAGCGGAGAATCGTAGAGACGCGCCGCTGGCACGTCTCCATCGAGGAATGCGGGGAGGCGCCAGAAATCAGACATCAGGATGAAGCAAAATGCTTGAACGATCGCGATCGCGACCCTCTCCCTCCCCCACCCATCTGCCCTCTCCCTCCCCCTATCTCCCCCTATCTCCCTCTATCTCCCTTCCCCTCAAAACCTCCGCCCCAACAACCGCTGCTTCACTCCCTCCGCAATTTTTTGTCCCAGGTATTCGGGAATGATGCTTTCATTTGGTCCCAGCAGGTAGAGGATGAGCCGGGTGCGACCACGCCAGACGAGGAGATTGGCATTCACGACCATCAAATCTTCTTGCCAAATGGCGTACATGACTTTGTAGAACAGTCCCGGCTGGTTATCGGCTTCGATCAGGAGCGCTGGGAGGTGGAAGACGGGATCGACGTAGAATTCCGTTTCGACTTGTTCCAGCCCCGCATCCAGGTTGAACTCGACCGCCAGCATTTCTTCCACTTCAAAGCGTCCGGCTAAGGCTTCGCGAATCGCGCGACAGACGTTTTCGGCGGTTTTCTCAGTGAGCGCTTTGCCGCTGCGAGATACGATCAGCTTGATGAACACCAGCATGGGGGGATAAATCTGCCCGTACAGGCTCAAGCTATGAATGGTTAAGCCGTAAGCCGCCAGCACGCCAAAAATGTCACTGAGCAGAAAAGATTGATTGCGATAAGCAAAATGCAGGGCGCTCTTGCTGCCTTCTGGCTTCAGCTCGATCACCGCTTGTTTCGTTTTATAGAGATGGTAAGCCAGCCGCAGGTTTTGCAGTTGGATCTCGCTGCTTACAAATTGCTCGTAGAACTGGGGAAACGCCCGATTGAAGCGCTTTAAGAGTTCTAAGGTAGATGACTTTAAACCTAAAGCCATAATTCAGGAGGAAGATAAGGAATGGGTGGGAATAAGAACGAATGATCGCTGGGCCCTGGCAAAATCGGGATGGAGCATCAAGATCGTGCGGCTTTCACTCTAAACGAATTTAACCATCTTGACGTGGATTCTGGGGGGGAATCTGCGATCGCGGTGCCAGTCTGATTGCAGGCTGATGGGTTCCAGTCAAACAGGAACATTAGTGAATTGTAGATGGGGGCTATACTAATATCACTGTGATCTAACTACTACTACCTTACCTTCGCTTACATGGGTTTTTGGAAAAGCCTATTCAGTGCTGATGCGCCTGCTACCGCGAGAGCCGTATCTATGGCCGGGGATGCCGTTGAACCGACGAGCGATCGCGCCGCCCAAATTGTCTTTAGTACCGATCGTGACATTGACCTTTACGAACTGGAAGAACTCTGTGATGCGGTGGGTTGGTCACGCCGTCCTTTACGCAAAGTTCGCAAAGCCATTCAGCATAGTTTTCTGGTGGTTTCCATGTGGGAACAGCGCGGTACCAAGCGCCGCTTAGTGGGATTTTCCCGCGCCACCTCTGACCATGCCTTTAATGCCACGATTTGGGATGTCGTGGTGCACCCGGACTATCAAAGTCAAGGCTTGGGGAAAGCCCTGATGAAGCACATGATCAAAAAGTTGCGAAGTGAAGACATCAGCAACATTACATTGTTTGCCGACCCCCATGTGGTGGACTTCTACCGGCGGCTGGGCTTCATGTCTGACCCGGAAGGGATTAAAGGGATGTTTTGGTATCCCGACTAGGAAGCGTTAGTCAGAGCGATCGCGTCCTGAATCCACTGTCTCACCGCTTCCAGGGAGGGGCAGAGATCTTTGCGCCGTAGTTCTGCTACCTGGAGTCGCAAAATTTGTTGATGCACCTGCGCCAGCGACATTTGTGCTAGTTGCGCCGGAGAGGCGATGCCCGCATGGAGCAACAACCCACAATATTGACAACCGACACTAGGCAGGCGGGATAAATTCGCCAGTGCCGCCCATTTGTTCACGTACTGGGGATGAATTTGCAGGTCGCTGGCTAACTGCGATCGCTGCGCAGCGGTTGCAGTTTGTTGCCAGAGTTGCAGGGTGGTATCAATCCCCTGATTCAGCAGCAGGGCTTGCGCTTCCGCATCTAAGCCGGGTAAGTCCGCGATCGCCCAACTCTGCGATCTCACCCGCATTGATTTGGCCGAATTCCGTTGGTTCATCGTTCACTCCCTGATGGCAGAATTGCTCCATCTTAGCGGGACTACTCACAAACCCGTGAACGAGGTATACTAGACAAGTCTGATTTACGGGATGTAGCGCAGCTTGGTAGCGCGCCTGCTTTG
>JAIXVO010000776.1 GCA_027482985.1 Cyanobacteriota bacterium | reverse complement strand
CACCGCCTCAATGATTTGTTGCAAACTGTCCATACTCACCTGTGACAGTTGCTTAATCCGCTCCACTTGCTGGTGCCGTTGGGGGTCAGCTTGCACCTTTTGGTTTAGCTTTTGTAACTCTTGTGGCAGCGCTACCTGAGCCTGCTGATAAGGTTCCAGGAAACTGGACTGTTGAGTAATGGCATAACCTCGCACCCCAGTTTCGGCATTCACACTTTGCGTTAACACCTGGTTACTAGAAAAAATATTGCGCTGGGTGGATTCCACATCTCGCCGAATCGACAAGAGGGCTTCCCGCGACCACACCCAGGAACCGAGGGTAATCAGCAAGCAGGCTGCCGGAATCGCCACCACGACTCCCCCCCGATAGCGTACGGGCAACTGCGTCCAGGCTTGCTGAACGGTGCTCACCGGAGACTTTTTGCCAAAGAACTGTTTCACCGTTGTCCGCTACCTTTTCTCTGTCACCGACAGGCGCGGCGAGAGAATTCCCTTTCTTGACAAAGAAAGCTAAATGTAAGGAAACTATAGTTTGTTGTGCTCACCGAGACATATATCCAAAGTTAGACTTTAGGGGGCGGGAATTGCTCAGCGATCGCGAGACTCGTCTCAATGGGGCGACTCCGACTAACCCTGCATGAATTCCATTCTGATTTAGAGGTCGATTGCAAGCTATCATGTGCCATTTTATGAACCATTAGCCAGTCTTTAGCACGCCCACCAGCATTCTGATACATTGACACCAGCACTTTAGGATCGTGGTTCAGCCTGGTCGTTCAATGTATCGGTTGATGCCTCTAGCGTGCTTTCTACCGAAACATGAGTATGACCAATCTACGAATTGTCCTAGTCGAAGACCATGATTTGACCCGTATCGGTCTCCGTACGGCCTTGCAACAAGTCAAAGGTATTGATGTCATTGGGACTGCACCCAACGGTACTCAAGGGTTAGATCTGATTCAGAAAACCCATCCCGATGTGGCTGTAGTAGACATTGGCCTGCCTGATATTGATGGTATTGAACTGACTCGGCAGCTTAAACAAGGAGCCGCCTTACCCGCCCCTCGGATTTTAATTTTGACGATGCAAGATAACGAAGAATCGGTGTTAGCTGCGTTTGCCGCTGGTGCCGATTCCTATTGCACGAAGGATATTAGTATCGAGCGCTTAACCGAAGCCCTACAGACCACCTTCGAAGGTAACGCCTGGATTGACCCAGTCATCGCCAACATTGTATTGCGAAAAATTCGGCAACCCTCGAAGGATAGTTTGTTAGCCGCGAGAAAAATTGAGATCAGTGCGTTGGAACCGAGCTTAGGACAGTTTCTGGAAGATGTGGAGCTGACTGAGCGAGAATTAGAGATTCTGCAGTTGATTGTGGATGGCTACAGCAATTCCGCGATCGCCGATCATCTCTTTATCTCTTTGGGAACCGTCAAAACCCACGTCCGCAACATCCTGAATAAGCTCTGTGCCGATGATCGCACCCAGGCAGCTGTCTTGGCACTGCGATCGGGGTTAATTAATTAACATCTGGCAGTGGCGTTGACGATGCGGTCAATTCCTTAAATATTGGCCATCCGTTCTTCGTGCTTGGCGATCGCCCACACCGCATGAATGCTACCAGGCACCCAGCCGAGTAGGGTCAATACAATGTTGATGAACAACGTGCTACTCACTCCATAAGTTAGGAAGATACCCACGGGGGGAATTAAAACACCCAGTAAAAATCGCAGTAATGTCATTTTGCTAACCCATTCAATCATTAATTTGATGAACCTTTATTGTCTGAAGCTGAGTCAGATTTTGCCTCTGCCTGGAGATAGCCTCAGCCCTCTATCCAAAGAGGGTCATTAGGCAGCTACCAACGAGGCAGGGCAATAATTGAAGCGGTTCAGGTTGGGGTTAGCGGAGGGGAATTTGGATGACAAACTCGGTGCCGTTGCCGGGGGTGGAGTGGCAGGTGAACGTGCCACCGTGTTTTTCGGTGATGATTTGGTGGCTGATGGACAGCCCCATGCCCGTGCCTTTGCCGATGGGTTTGGTGGTGTAGAAGGGATCGAAAATTCGCGATCGCACAGCTGCGGGCATCCCAGGGCCATTGTCTTGCAGGCGAATTTGGGCGATCGCTGCCGTGGTGTCAGTGGCGGGTAAACAACTTGTTTGAATTGTAATCGTCGGCTGCCAGGTGGGATCGGGTGGATGGCAAGTCAGTTCTTCCAGGGCATCGATCGCATTCACCAGAATATTCATGAAGACCTGATTCAATTGACCGACGTAGCAGCTAATGGCGGGTAATGAGCCATAGTCTTTGTGGATATTAATTTCGACGCGATCGTGTTTGGCTTTGATGCGATTCTGCAAAATCATCAGTGTGCTGTCGATGCCATCGTGAATATTCACTGAGTTTTTCTCGCTTTCATCCATGCGAGAAAACGTCCGCAGCGAACCGACGATCGTTTGAATGCGATCGGCACCCACTTTCATTGAATTCAGTAATTTCAACAAATCATCTTGCAAAAACTCCAGATCGATCGCCTCGATTTCCGCCAAAATCGCAGACGCAGGTTGGGGATAGTGATGCTGATACAGATCCACCAAGCCTAAGAGATCCTGAATGTACTCATTGGCATGGGACAGATTGCCATAAATGAAGTTGACTGGGTTATTAATTTCGTGAGCGACCCCAGCCACCAACTGCCCCAAGGAAGACATTTTCTCGCTCTGAATCATTTGCATCTGGGTTTGTTGCAATTCCAGCAAGGCATCACTCAAGGCTTGCGCCCGATTCTGACTTTCCTGGTAGAGACTGGCTTGATTCAGGGCGATCGTGAGTTGGGCGGCGACCGCTTGCAAAAGTTCCACTTCCGCCGCAGCCCACGGTTGTACTTGCTGGCGACAGCCCATTAATACGCCCAATTGTCCATTTTGCAGAAGAATCCGCACCTCCAGCACCGATCGCGCCCCCAACTGCTGTAAGTAAGCGCGATGGATCGGTTCGGGGTAAGTTGCCACTTCATCAATGCGCACCACGCTATGCTGCATCAGTTGTTCTTCCACTGGCCCCACCCGGCTGGCCGGATGACTGGCTAACTGATGCGGCATTGGGTTCGCCGTTTCCACGGCTTTCACCACTTCCCACTGCGGCGGGTTCGCTTCCAGGTGAAACCACAACAAGCCACAAAAATCAAGTTGTAGTTTTTGACTCATCGCCGTAATCGCCGTATCAATGATCGTTTCCTGATCGAGTGAGTTGCGAATTTGAGTCGTTAATTGATTCAGCAGCGCTTGGCGATCGGCATAATCGCGCAGCGTCGCTTCGGCCTGTTTGCGATCGCTAATGTCGCGGACAATCGCCAATGCCTGATCTGTGCCTAATGCCACGATGCGCACTTCATAATCATGCTGTTCCCCTTGCAGCGCTAATTGGTATTCCAGGCGTTGGATTGTTTCTGGTTGATCGGGATCTAAAGCCTGATGGATGGCGGCGTGGATCATCGCGGCGACAGAGTGGGGCAGGACTTCATACACCGATTTACCCAGGAACGAATCGGGCGGCACCGCTGGGTCCCAATCACTGGATGGGAAAAAGTCGAGATAAATGCCTTCCCGGTTGTAGGAGAAAATAATATCTGGCAGCACAGAGAGTAACGCATGATTCTTCCGTTCACTGGCGGAGAGCGTGGCTTGTGCTTGCTGGCGAGCCGTCACATCCATGATCATGCCGTTCCACAGAATTTCGTGGTCGATGGGCAACTGCGCCTGGGCGGTGATCTCAATCCAGCAGGGGGCTGACGTTGGCCGTTGCAAGCGACCTTCCCAGCGCCACGGGGTGAGGGTCATGGCAGAATGGGCGATCGCGGCATGAAAACAGGCGCGATCGGCAGGATCAATTAACTTGACGAAACAGGTCGCATCCTGCAGCAACTCGTCTGGTGACACTTGCAGTAAAGGCTGACAACCCGCACTAACATAGCGAAATCGAATTTGCCCTGCGGCAGATAAGCAAAATTGCATCATTACCCCCGGTACACTATCCAGAAGTTGCTGATACGCGGTGACATCGGCCTGAAACCGGGGTAACTCCAGCGCCGGACTCGATCGCGGGGAAGGAAGGTTTGCCGTCATAAACGCTGCTGCTGCGAATGGATTTTAAACTTTCTTTAGAATTCCCTAACCAATTAGTTTTGCAACACGGTGGACAAATGTTGGCACTCGCGAACGCAACCGTCTGGCACTGCGGCTTCAGGTGCTCAAGTTTTGCTCTACAATGACCAAACGCGGTTGGGTTTGATGGTGTGGAGTGAGTGTAGCCTTTTATCGTCAAGTGGTTGCAGCGTTGTCACAAGGCGCGATCGCGGTGGCTACGGTAGTTGCCAGTCGTGGGTCAGTGCCGCGAGAAGTGGGTGCCAAACTGTTTGTCGATCGCCAGGGCAATTGTGTGGGCACGATCGGCGGCGGGGCGGGGGAAGCCAAAGTGATCCAACAGGCGCAAGTCGTGTGTGCGACTGGAACGCCGCAATGGGTCGAAATTAATTTAGCGGGTTCACCCCAACAGCCAAGGGAAGGCATCTGTGGTGGCTGGATGCAGGTTTGGATCGATCGCTGGCAAGGAAGTGCAGCGGCAGCGTTAGGGCAAACGATCCTGACGCAACTCAATGCTGGACAGTCGGTGACGTTGGTGACCCCGTTGGGCGAGGGGCGATCGCCTTATGTGGAGGGAGGGGGAGGAAGAGAGCGGGAGGGGCAGGCAGGGGCAGGGAGTTCGTTAGGCGTGTTTCGGGAGGTGTTGCAACCATCGCCGACGCTGTTGATTGTGGGGGCGGGGCACTGTGGGATACAACTGGCGCAGGTGGCGGCGTTGGCGGGATTTCAGGTGATGGTGCAGGACGATCGCCCGGACTGGGCGAATCGAGCGCATTATCCGCAGGTGGCTGAGATTTTTGCGGGGGCGATCGCGACGGCTTTGACGACACTAGAACAGCATGCCCAACTCTATGTGGCCCTGGTAACACGCGGCTATCAGTATGATCTGGAGGCGTTAAACCTGTTGCTCCAGCGTGAGGTGCCTTGCCCATACATCGGCATGATTGGCAGTCAAAAGCGGGTACGCCAAGTGTGCCAAACGTTAATCCAAGCGGGCATCGATGCAACTCGACTGAACTCGCTTTATGCGCCCATT
>JAIXVO010000030.1 GCA_027482985.1 Cyanobacteriota bacterium | reverse complement strand
GGATGGTTATGAAGTGTGCCAACGCTTAAAAGCCGAGCCAGAAACCCAAGATATTCCCATCATCTTTTTAAGTGCACTCGATGAAACCACCGATAAAGCGAAAGCCTTTGAAGTGGGTGGCGCGGACTATATTACTAAACCCTTTCAAGTCGAGGAGGTACTGGCTCGTGTCAAAAACCAGTTGACCATTCAACAGCTGAAAAGGGCTGTGGCACAACAAGAACAACGCTTAGCCCAACTGGAAACCCCTGAGCAGCGATCGCAGTTGGGAGCCAATCACACCTCAGAAGTGTACGAACGCGTGGTTTCGGCGATCGCCACCATCCTGGACTATAGCGCCAGACTGAGTGCCAATCCCGCGATCGATCCGGTTCAATACGAAGCCCTCAAGGTGATTCATCAAAATGGGCAAACCCTGTTAGAGTTGATCGACAACTAATTTGTAACGAGCAAATATTTGCGCCAGCCCGCTTTCCTGCGCCTCTCAGCCCTTTGCTCCACGCCGTTGCTCAGTCTGCTTGTCTGCATTTTCTGAAACCAGTCAGTTTCCCTTATTCCCATGACAGTTTCCTCCTCGCGCCGCTGGTTAGGTCGTCGCCGTATTGGAATCCCCCTCTCGGTAGTGCTGGTGATTCCCTTCTTGCTGGGCGGAGTTAGCGCGATCGCGTTCATGCAGGAGTCAACGCCGCGCCTCCTGGATCTGCTACTGCTGGGGATTAGCCTAGGGCTGATGGGGGGAATAGCACGCTATTTACAACAGCAACTCGCTCACCTCCAACAAATCGGACAAAGCCTGATCCTGGGCACCCCCGCTCCCCCCCACCCCCCCGCCAGTCTGGTCACGGAAGTTAACCAACTGGCGCAGTGTCTCAATCAATTGGCCACTCAGGGGCAACCGTGGCGCGATCGCCAGTCGGTCCCCAGTGCGACGGCAGAAACCAAATTTGCTACCATTTTTCGCTTCAATCCCGACCCCATGGGCATTGCCACCTTTACCGAGGGCCGAGTGCTGGATGTTAACGATCGCATGGTGGAATTTTGGGGGTATCCGCGTGAAGCATTTATTGGTCGCACCGCCACCGAACTAGGACTTTGGCCCAGTTTTGAAAAACGGCAACAGTTTCGCCAGGAACTCCAAACCCACGGCACTGTCCGCAATCTGGAAACGACCCTTTGCCCTCCCCTGGGTCAGTGCCACACGTTATTACTCTCGGCCGATTTGCAAGAGCTAGAGGGCGAACTCTGTGTTGTGGCGACGTTCAAAGACATTAGCGATCGTAAAGCCACTGAGTTAGACAATGGGCACTTGCGGGAACGATTGCAATTTTTGCTGGCGCAAACGCCTGCCATTCTGTTTACCAGTGAACCAGCGGGCAACTATGGCACCACCTTCGTTAGTGACAACGTCCAGCAAATTCTAGGATATCCCCCCACCGCCTTCACCCACGATCCAAACTTCTGGGCTGCCCATGTGCACCCTGAGGATGCACCTCGTATCTTTGCCGGACTCGCCCCCCTGTATGAGCAAGGGCACCACAGTCATGAGTATCGTTTTTTACATCAGGATGGCACTTATCACTGGATTCACAATGGACTCAAGTTATTGCGTGATACCAACGGCACCCCGCTGGAAATTGTCGGATACTTAATTGACATTAGCGATCGCAAACAGGCAGAACTGGCACTCCGACAAAGTGAAGCCCGCCTTAAAGCTGCGCAGCGAGTGGCCCAGGTCGGCAACTGGGAATGGGAGGTGCAAACGCAGGCGTTGTTCTGGTCAGAAGAGGTGTTTCGGATTTTAGGGCTTGACCTCACCCTTAACCCCTCCCAAGAAGGCTTTCTAGAGGCGGTATTACCCGAAGATCAACTGCGGGTGATGGCGGCCGCTGATCGATTGTTAGTTAACCACACCACTGAATCCGTCGAATATCGCATTCGTCGCCCTGATGGTAGTCTGCGCACTTTAATCAGCAAAGGGGAGGTGGTTTTAGATGAGCACCAACGGGTCACCAAACTCTATGGCACCATCCTGGATATCACTGATCGCAAACAGCAGGAAGCACAATATCGTCTCTTATTTGACCATAACCCCCATCCGATGTGGATCTTTGACCAGGAAACGCTCCAGTTTCTGGCGGTGAATCAGGCGATGGTGCAGAAATATGGCTACTCAGAAGCAGAGTTGCTGAAGATGCCTGTCACTGCAATTCGTCCACCAGCAGAAGTTCCCAGCCTCTTACAATTTCTACACACCTTTAGTCCTCAGACCATGCAGGGTTACGTAGGAGAGTGGGTTCACCAGAAACAAGATGGCACAATTTTTGATGTCGAAGTTATCGCCCATGATATTTTGTGGGCTGGTAAACCCGCCATCTTTGCTTTAGGTCTTGATATTAGCGATCGCAAAACCGCAGAACGACAGCTGCGTCATAGCGAACAAACCAATCGCACCTTAATGCAAGCCATCCCTGATCTCATTATTCGGATGCACCAGGATGGCACCTACCTCAATACCTATTTATCACCCCGCGTCCAACTGTTCAACAACCAACCGCTACAGCCTGGTATTACTAGCATTTTTGATGCCATGCCGCTCGCTCTTGCGCACGAACGCCTACTTTATGTGCAGCTGGCATTAGTCACAGGGGCAGAGCAGATTTACGAATATGAGTGGGTTGACGACGCTGGCATCCAGCATTATGAAGAAGCCCGGATTGTGCCGTTTGATGCGGCAGAAGTGTTGGTGATTGTACGAGATATTGGCGATCGCAAACGCGTTGAACACGCCCTGCAACAAAGCGATGCCCAGTTCCAGGAAATTGTGAATACCATCAGTCAGGTCTTCTTTGTGCGATCGGCCCTCACCGAACAATTCATCTATGTCAGCCCCGCCTATGAAAAACTTTGGGGCCGTCCCTGCACCAGCCTTTACCAAAATCCACAATCCTGGTTTGACAACATTCACCCAGATGATCAAGACCGCGTTCGCACCGTCTTAGATCAACTGCCTGAACGCGAAACCCTCCGCCTGGAATATCGGATCATAACCACGAATACTCAAATCCGGTGGGTTGCCCTATCGATCACCGTTGTCCGCAATGGAGCCAGAGACCCCCTGCGCTATGTGGGCGTAGCCGAAGAAATTACCAACCGTAAACTCGCGGAAACAGCCCTCGTCCGCTCCGAACAACGATTCCGTAGCCTGTTTGAGTATGCCCCGATCGCTTATTTAGCACTGGATCAACAAGGGCACTTTCTGGATGTCAATCTGCCCCTCTGCCAGTTGTTAAAACAATCGCGATCTGGCTTGTTAGGCCAAGCCTTCATCGATTTTTGGGCACCGGAAACACGCTTTGCCCTCACACCGCAACGGCCCAATTTACTGCAAACCGATCTCACCCATTTGGAACTGACCCTCCTCCCCCCCCACGCTGCCCCCCTCACGGTGCTGCTGGAAGGCAGAG
>JAIXVO010000532.1 GCA_027482985.1 Cyanobacteriota bacterium | reverse complement strand
TGGTAAACATTTCATTAAGTCTCTGACGGTCTAACCCTTTTGGGGTAAATTGCCGCCCGACGGTGCATTCTCCACTTCACTTGAACGCCCTACTCAGTCTCCTGTCTCGTAGGGATGCGGCTTTCAAGCCAAGCCCTTACATGGCAAGCGGTGGCAACTTCCCCCATTGGCCTCAGTTTGCTCTTTTCGACTTTTTTAAGGCTTGGAATGGTCGTATCACTTGCCTTGCGCTGGATTATTGCCAGGGTTTGTATTGCCGAGTGGTGCTGTTGTCGATAAGCTGCATTTCCGCTTATATTGCTGGCTTTAGTCGGACTGGCAGAGATTGTTAAAGTTCTGCAATTGTGTAGCTTCCATCAAGAACTCGGCTCAGTGATCTTTCTACGAACTATCTATGTAAAATTCGCATGTACCAACTGTCGTTTTTGAAATCCCTCTAAAGGCAGATTTCACGGAATATATTAGCTTTTCCTGATGACACCAGTAGAAGTTTGTCTAACTGTCTTTGTTCAATGAGGACTCTTCTCATTATTTTATTTGTATGATAGAAAAATCAGATTTTGAACACCCAGGGTGGCAATCAGTCATAACCGACTCAGGTTGGCCAGCCCAACCACTCGATGTTGATCCTAGGAGGCGGGCTGGAGATTTTGTGGCGGCACGCTCGGCTTGCTTCGGTCGCAGCAGTAGTCGAGTGTTGTCTCCGACGGTAGCCACGTCAGCCGCAACCTTAGAGTCCAATGATGTGGCATTACTCTGGCTCCGACCTTTCCCATTGCCGGAGGATGAGGTGAGCTTAGGGGCGATCGCAAACCAGGCTGGTGCGCAAGGGAAGTCTGCTGATCAGCCAGTTGTGGTCGATCCCTTGAACCCAATTCTGAGCGATGCAACCTTGCCCATTGTGGACAGTCAAGCCTCCAACAGTGGTTCTCAGCCAGTGAGGGAGCGCCAATCTGTGACTGATCATCAGCCTGCAACCGATCCGCTGCTTCCGGTTCTGACCGAAACTGTGCCGGGGGCTGACCTGACTTTGCCGCCTGGGGGAGAGTTGCCGACCCAGGACGCGATCGCGGGTAGTAATGATGTCGCCAATCGCCCGCTGCCGATCATTGTGGATCTCGATCCAGGGTTGCTGGCGGCTGGCTCTCAACCGCATCTGAATTCGAATGCAGTGCAACTGTTGCCATCAGACCCTTTGCCACCAGCGGCTTTAGTCCAATTTACGAATTTGGTCTTTAGGGGCAATGAAGGCACCGCTGGTACTGTGCAGATTCATCTGGGGTTAACCCAAGCGCCGACAACCCCAGTCACCATCACCCTGAATGCTGGCAATTATTTAGTGGTGGATACCGACAACAATTTGCAGAATGGCACTCAAACCACCCTCACCTTTACAGCGGCTAACTGGAACTTGCCGCAAACAGTGTGGTTCATGGCGGAAGTGGATGGAGTTGCCAGCGATCGCCTGACTGGGAATGACATTGCCTATACCCTGTCCGGTGGCGCGACTGAAAGCGGTGCCTACAGTTTGGGGCCAGTGCGCAACACGTATGCGCCCGACTTAACTCGGTTCAATCTTGACCTGGATTTTCGGAATGATACCACCGGATATTGGACGGCCGCCCGCCAAGCGATCGCTCAACGCGCCGCCAATGACTGGTCGAACCTGATTGCGAATGAATGGACTGGATTTCAGTTAAACAACAGCTTGAGTAAATTGGGCAGCGATGGCAATTACACGGCTAACACCTTTGCCGTGAAGCGGTATGTGGATGATCTGGTGGTCTTCGTCAACACGATCAATACCAACGGTACAGCAGGTGGCTTTGGCGCGGTGGAATACGACATTGGGGGCTGGTTAACTTCTCCCCAATTACAGACGCGCGTAGGCCAAATTGCGATCGATCCAGCGGTGGGCGATACCTTCCTCTATAACGCCGTATTGCACGAATTGGGGCATACTCTGGGCTTAGTCGGGCTGAATTGGGATGGCTTCTTACAGCAAAACCTGGCCACCCCCCAGACGGCGACTTTTAATGGGCTCTATGCGACTGCTGCGAACGGTGGCATTCCCATCCCCTTGCAATCTCAGGATGGGGCCAATCCCGTGACAGGCGCGTTTGATTACTGGCATCCGGCGGGCAGTGTGCGCTCCGCCATGTCTTACAGCTGGATTTACTCAGTCACCGGACCAACGGCGATCGATGCGGCCATCCTAGCGGATAGTGGTTATCAAGTGTACGGGGTGAATGTCCCTTTACCAACGCCCGTAGCACCTCCAGTTGTGGCAATTCCCGCGATCGCGTAGTCGAGCGCTTCTCATGACCGCGATCGCCCAACCGGTCTGATGACGGAACTCAATGGGCGATCGCGGCAGATGCCTATAGGGGCGGGTTGAGCCATGAACCGCAGGCTCCAATGTTGATTCAACGCCGAAACTCGCCCTTACCCATCCGTGATCTGCCCTCAAAGCTGTTGAATTCGGTATCACAGCATTCAGGTTGAGTCAGTGTTCATGAAAAAGGGATGTCAGCATTGACATCCCTTTTTGCAAGGCTCATTTGTTGCGCTTAACCGAGACTATCCAAGTAAGCCGCGATCGCGTCGGAGGCGACCTGGCTAATGGGTTTGCCCTGGTTCAAGGCAGCGGCTTGCAAGCGACTATAAATATCCTCGCGCACCGTGACCCGTCGCCGGACTTTGCTCCCAGCAGCAAGAATCTCGCCAGGGGCAGTTTCTAATACCGAGGCATAGTCTCCCGGTTGGTAGGTGGCAGTAAAGGCATGCAGCGACTCAATGCCCACGCGATCGCAAAAGTCGCCAAAGCTTTCCCCCTCGTTTCGCCCTTTCTTGAAGAAAGCAAACACGGGTTCCAGCGTAGTTTCCAGGGTATCAACGTGCATCTTTTCGAGCAACACCTGGGACAGCCGATCTTGATTCGGGGAGGCACCCACCCAAACTTGATACAGGCCAGGTCCCGTCCCGACGAAAGCCAGTTCTGCCAGATAGGGACGCGCACACCCGTTGGGGCAACCCGTCATCCGAACGATGAAATGCTCCTGCTCTAACCCAACTCGATCCAGCAAGGCGCGAATCCGTTCCAGCACACTGCCAATCACCCGTTCCGATTCAGTCGTCGCCAGTCCGCAGGTGGGCAACGCAGGGCAGGCCATGGCATCTCGCACCAAGGCATCGATCGCCGCTGGTCGTTGAATCCCACAGCGATCGAGAATTTGCTGAATCGTGTCTTTGGCTGCTGGATCAATGTCGTACAGCAACACGTTTTGGCTGGGTGTCAGCCGCATCGGCAGGTTGAAGGTGGAGATAATTTCTCGCAGTGCTGTTTTGAGCTGGAAACTACCGTCATCCTTGACCCGTCCATTTTCGATGGAAATGCCCAGGAACAGCTTGCCATCACCCTGTTCATGCCAATCCAGGAAATTCAAAAATTGAAACGGTGGGGTTGGTTGCAGCGGTTGGAGGGCTTTGCCCAGATATTCTTCCACTTTGGTGCGGAACCGTTCCACCCCCCACGCTTCCAGCAAATATTTCATGCGGGCATGGCGACGGTCGGCGCGATCGCCATAATCTCGCTGCGTCGCCACGATCGCCTTGACCAGATCGTACACATCCGCTTTTTCCACATAACCGATCGGATCGGCGACGCGCGGAAAAGTCTCTTCCTTGTTGTGGGTTCGCCCTAAACCGCCGCCAGCGTACACGTTAAAACCTTGCAACTCACCTGCCGCGTCGGTGATCACCACCAGACTTAAATCCTGCGAGAACAAATCAACCGAGTTATCGCCGGGCACCGTGACGCTAATCTTGAATTTGCGCGGCATGTATTGAGTGCCATAAATCGGCTCTGGCGAATCATGAAAAATCGTGCCTGTCCCGTTGCGCTGCCGTGCTGCCACCACTTCCGGGTTTTCCTCTGCCGAAATCACTTTCTCGCCATCCAGCCAAATCTCGTAATAAGCCCCCGTTTGCGGCGTTAATAGATCGGCAATCTGGTCGGCATAGTCCCAGGCATACTGATACTCCGGGCGATTTTTGTAGGGAGCCGGCGGAGCCATCACATTCCGGTTCAAGTCGCCACAAGCACCCAGAGTCGAGCCCA
>JAIXVO010000148.1 GCA_027482985.1 Cyanobacteriota bacterium | reverse complement strand
TCTGGTAAACCTGTGGTTTGAGTGGCATTTCCGCCAGCGACATCAACTCGCGACTAGACGTAAAGGCTGCACTTATCGCATTAGATTGCGCCAATACGGTTTTACCATCGGGACTCGTGACCCAAATCAGGAGTCCTGGCACTGTCACGTTATTGATCGTCTTTTGTAATCCGGTCGCGATCGGTAACATCTCACTATAGAGTTCGACATCGCGGGGAAACCGAGTCGCGATATAGTCGACACTTTGTGTATGGCTAGTGATTAGCAGTTGTTGCATCTTCCAACTTGTCCACACTGCCACACTACCCAACCCTAATAACGACAGCAACAAGAGATCTGCTGTCAACCGAAATTGGAGTGAAGCTGGATCAAAATATCTTTGCCGAAATTGCTGCCAGTGCTGTCCCAATTGCTGAATCCACTGCATCGCCAACTCATCATCTCTGTAGTGACTCCTCTCTACTGTAATCGAAACAGTTGGGCGAAACTGATACGGTGAGCCTCGCCAGATTAATTTTTGCTGAGAATAGGCTAAAAATATTCTTGATTCACTCTCAGGTGAAATGGGCAAACTTCTTAGCTAGTCATCAGACGATGATCTCATTGGGCAGACACAATCATCAGTATGAGATTTAGTACACTCACTGGATGTGCTGTTGTCGTTTAGGAACAAGTACCCATGCAAGTCAAACATTGGATTTCGCTCAGTTTTGCTTCCCTGTTGGCAGTGGTTTTGGTGAGTCGGATCACCCCCCAACCTGCCTTCGATCCGATGCCACCTGCGATCGCTGAGTCCGCGTCCCCGATGACAACGACGACTTTAATGGCGCAGAAGCCAAACCAACCGTCAATGGTGCTCAAATCAGGTAACTTCCAATCAGGTGAACATCCCACGCAGGGACAAGTGCGCATTGTGACTCAAAATGGCAAACGCTTTTTGGAGTTTGATCAAGCGTTTAAAACCTCTAGTTCTGGTCCTGATTTAGTCGTAGCATTGCATCGATCGCCAGATGTTTTGAGCCGGACAACCCCCCCGGCGTATCCGTTGCGAGAAGGTGAGTATCTCATCCTGGCACCCTTACAAAAATTCAATGGAGCCCAACGCTATGCGCTCCCCGCTGCTGTGAATCTGGCTAATTTTCAGTCGGCAGTGATCTGGTGTCGCCAATTCAATGCCACGTTTGGAGCGGCAATGCTACGGAACTAAGGTCGTCAAAGAAATAAAATCCCGCCAAGAGGGGCGAATGGCCATTCGCCCTCTGAGATATGATGTTGATGCCAACCCCTAAAGGGTTAACGATTGGTTGGGATAGTAGCCCTGATCGATAGTGAGGATGGTCGGTTGGCATTGTTTCACTTGGGCGACAATGCCTCTTGCCTGTTCCTGACATAAGTCATCGACATATCCCAGACGTGAATCTTGAGCCTCTTGGCGACTGTCAAAGGGACCAAAAAAGTAAGTACAGAGGGGAACTGCTGTATTGATTTCGACCCACCATAAAAGTTTGGGTACTGAATTGAATTCAGATTGATGGCTTAAAGCTGCTTTTCTGATTTCCCAGGGATATAACTTTTGCGTGTGAAGTTGAGTGCCAGAGTGAATCATTGTTGCTTGCAAGTTGCCCCGTGACGTGAGTACGGCTAGTACAATAAACCAATATTGGAATTAACGGTCAAGTGACTGCGATCGCTACTCTTTAAGGGCACAACTTTAGGACTAGCTTGTGGTTGTGACTCAGTTAAAATACGTTGGTAAACCAGTTCGTATTCATCGGTCATCCGTTCGGTTGTGAAGTGGTTCAACACGTGCTGACGACAAGTCCCGCGATCGAGGGTTCGCACCTGACTCAAGGCGGCGATACAATCTGCTACCGTTTCACACAAAAATCCGGTTTGCCCCGACACAATCACTTCGGGTGCCGCCCCTAGATTCATGGCAATTACGGGTGTCCCGGTCACCATCGATTCGATCATGACTAACCCAAAGGGTTCTTGCCAGGTGATCGGAAATAGCGTTGCGACGGCTCCTCCCATCAACACACTCTTTTGCTGGTGATTAGCTTCCCCTAAAAACTCAATCTGCTGGCCGTCAATGTGCGGTTTAATCTGCTGATTGAAGTAATCCACATCGACAGGATCAATTTTGCCTGCAATCTTCAGGTGCCAACCTGTTTGTTTCGCGATCGCGATCGCCAAGTGGGTTCCTTTTTCGGGCGAGATACGCCCCAGAAAGGCCAGGTAGGGCGGTTCATCGGGGTGGGGATAGAACGGGTAAGTGGCGGGATCGATGCCGTTGTAAATAGTCGAGACGTAATTCAGTCCCAGCTTCGTTTCTCGTTGCGAGTTGGAAATGCTGACAAAGGGTTGATCGCGAATGTGGGCGAACATCTTCTCGTTGTCTAAAGTAAAGATGCCGTGGAGGGTGTGAACAGTGGGCGTATTAACTAAATCAGCATAGGACATCGCCACACATCCCACATGGGAGTGAATAATGTCAAAGCGATGGGCTTGCTTATAGACTTGATTCATATTCAACATGTCATAGATGGCATACTCGCGAATACTCTCATCGGTGCGTAATGCTGTGGGATGCACTGATTCGAGTTTGGCGAGAGTTTTGGAATCACCGGAGGCAAACAACGTGACTTCATGTCCTCGTTGCACCAGTTCTTCCGTTAATAAGCTGACGATTAATTCAGTACCACCGTAAGTGCCGGGCGGAACTTGTTCCCATAATGGCGCGATCTGGGCGATTCTCATGGTCATTTCCTTCGATAGAACGGCAGCAGCATGACATTAATTGGCACTGTAAAAAAATCCCACCACTCACAATCGTTAAGGGGTGGGATCTATGAAATTACGTGAAAATGGGAGTGAACTCTACAACACATTCCAGAAGTGCAGCAGACCTTGTCCAGATAACAGTTCAATCAACAACACAGACGCAAAGCCGAGCATGGCGAGTCGGCCATTCCAGCTCTCGGATTGGCGGGTGAAACCCCAAGACCAACCATTGCGATCGCTAGTGGGTTCTACTTTTGTTGAGCTAGACATAATTCAATGATTCCCAATGTGAAATGATACCGTTTGATTTCGAGCTGAGCACTTTAACTAATACTCGGATGTTGAGAGTATTAGCCTCATCGTTGTGGATCAATTTAACCTGGGGGTAACTGTGAGTGCAAAAGTTACGCCGTGACTCGCTAAGATCAGGGTATGAGCGTGAGCTTAAGTAGTGAAGGATAGAAACAAATCAATGTCTCAATGGATCAACCTATAGAAATTAGTATAACAACTATTTCTATATTCTGGTTCTTGAGTAAATTGACTCCCATAAGCCTCTAAACATTAATGCTTACGCCAATTTAAATGGCGATCGCTGCCCATCAAATTTGCGTCGTAGGGGCATACGTCCCTACGACGCTTCAACTTAAGCCAAAACATCGGCTGTAAAAGGCTTGCAGTCTGACCTCACCCCCAATCCTCTCCCAATCGTAGGCGAGGGGAGCAATGGGTCGGTTCCCCTTCTTCCAGCTTGGGAGAAGGGGCTAGGAGATGAGGGCGGAAACCGTTGCGTGTCAATGACTTTCGCTTAAGTTGAAGCCAATGCTCAATTTAGTGCAGCGTGACTAATTCGGGAGTTTCGGGAGCTGCGATCGCAATTTGCGACAGTTGTTGTTCGATTTCATCCCGGACGATTTCGCGATAGTCCATGAAATGTTCTAAGTGGGCACAGTTCGTTAAATAATGTTCAAATACGCCCGGATTAGTGCGGATAATGTCATAGAGCTGTCGCCAAAATTGCCCACGGGTATTACGTTTCAGCCCTTGTCGCCAACAAATCACGAACAACGCCCGGAGATCAGCAATGCCAGGCACTTTGAATTTCCGTTTGTGGGGATGGGGCTGCATGTTGATGAAATGGCGGTAGACTCGCGCCAAATAGCGATCGGGTTCATACAGATCCCAGAAACAGCGAATATATTCATTCGCAATTTCGGCAACGGGGCGCGTCGGCACAAAGTTGATCAACGTTGTCTGGTGAATATTGGCTTCGGTGCCGCTGTCCAACAGTCGCCCTTCTTGCGCTAAACGGTGGGATAAGGCAGTATTCGGCAGGGCTTGCAACATACTAAACAGAGCTTGCGGAATTGCTGTTGCTTCGACAAAATCGATGATGCGATCGCCCGCGCCCGATTTCTCCCCATCAAACCCAATAATGAAGCCCGCCATCACCCGCAAGCCAGTGCGGTTGATTGTTTGCACTGCTTCCACGAGGGAATTGCGGGTGTTTTGAAACTTTTGCGTCAAGGACAGACTATCGGTATCCGGCGTTTCGATCCCCAAAAAGACGGCGGTGAAGTTGCAGGCAATCATCAAATCGAGCAACTCCTGATCCTGCGCCAAATCGACCGACGCTTCTGTCGACAGACTAAAGGGATAGCCTCGTTCTGCCATCCAGGGCGCTAACTCGTGCAACAACAGCTTGACATTGCGTTTGTTGCCAATGAAATTATCATCCACCACAAACACCGATCGCCGCCAGCCCAAGTCATACAGCGCTTGCAGTTCCGCTAACAGTTGGGCAGGGGTTTTGGTGCGAGGTTTGCGCCCATACAGCACAATAATGTCGCAAAACTCACACTAGTAAGGACAGCCCCGCGAAAACTGCACCGACATATCGCTGTAGGCATTCAGGTTCAACAAATCAAACCGCGGCACGGGGGTATGCGTGATGTCCGGCTTCTCGCCATTCGCGCGGAAGATGCCAGCGGTTTCGCCCCGTTCCAATGCCGCCACCAGCATCGGTAAGGTAATTTCGCCCTCATCCAACACCAGAAAATCAGCCCCTGCTGCCTGAGCAAACTCTGGGACGGACGTGACATAAGGCCCCCCCACCGCGATCGGCTTGCGGTGGCGTTTTGCGGCTTCGATCAAAAACTGCATATCCTCTTTTTGCACAATCATGCCGGAGAGGATCACCAGATCAGCCCAATACCAATCGGCATCGCTTTCATAGTCAACATTGCGGTCTACTAACCGAAATTCCCAGGTCTGCGGCAGGAGGGCCGCCACAGTGATCAAACTCAAAGGCGGCAGAGTCACTTTGCGACCAATTAACTCCAGCGCTTTGTCAAACGACCAGAAAGATTTGGGAAAGAGCGGATACAGTAATAAAACTCGCATAGTCCTACTCAATACAGGTTATTTTCAACTGAAATCTCTGCCTGGACTGGGCAACCGGAACTGGGTTAGCGGGCACCCGCGATCGCGGGTGCCGTTGCCAAAGTCGAAGCCCCTTGTTGCATGGTGCTGATGTCTGCGGCTGACCACTGCCGCGCCGCCTGACAATGGTGTGCTACCAGCAAGCCCCACAAGCCTTGGGGAATTAACACCGGCACCACTAAGTTGGCTCGGACTTGCATGGTGCGCAGAAACGCCCGATGACACTCCGCGATCGCCGCTGTTTCGATATCCGCGATCGCCCGCACTCGCCCCTCTAAGTATAGGGTGGCATACTCCCCGTTAAAACATTCATCGGGTCCCGTGGAGCCAAAAATGGAAAACTGGCGATCGCTGAGCGCCTCAAACGTCACCTGCCCTTTCCATTGCCGATAAAAGTAATACAATACTACCCGATCGACCTGTAACTGCTGTTGCAAGTCGTGGGTCACCTGTCCCACCAATTGATCTCGTTCTAGGGTGGTATGAAGGTGCTGGATCACCTGTTGGAGTTTGGGATCACCCCGCAGGATGACATCGGAATTGAGTGGTTCAGGCAAAGACATGGGTAGAAGTCAAACCGGAAGAAGTTCAAAGGTTAATTTTTCAGCGGCTGTGCGAGGCGTCGTTCCGTTTCTTGCCGAATGGCTTTCAACGAGTTTCCCAACGCGTTCTTATAGATCGCGAAGGCCAATCCTCGGGGCACAGCATCACCGGGATCAAACGTCACCTCCTGGGTTACCAGAATTTGCTGAGAGGGTAAGGTGTCTACTTTCCAGACCCCCTTTAGGGATTTTATATTCCCTTCTTTCAGTTGAAAATTAATTTCTTTAGGATATTGTTTGAGTGCAGTGATAACTAAGCGACTTTTTTGAGTCAGGAGCAACACTCTGACCTGATTGACTTGTTCAAACACAATGCGATCGCCCTGCGTCTCTAAAATCCGGCTGGACACCACATCGGGGAGAAATTCCTGGAAGCGATCGTAATCGGTCAACACGGTCCAAACAGCGTCAAGGGGTGCAGGGATCAAAATCCGCCCGACATAGCGACCATTCTCACCCGTCACCACAGCCTCTCCCGCTTGTAATCTGGCTTGTTCCTGCGTCGTTAAGCGAGTCAACGCAGTGCCACCCGATGGCACTGCCGCCGCCAATGGCATCATGCTACCAAAGGCCATCGCCGCACAGAGTCCAACGACAGAATACTTCTTAACAAAATGATCAAACACTCCAATCCCCTCACCAATGACTGCAACCGCTGTAACCCGCTAACAGGCGCACCGCTCATTCAGTTGCCTTCACCATAGCGGATAATCCCCGGTTGCGACGGCTCCCGCTCACTGGGTTCCTGCTCGCGGCAGGTGCGCAATCCCCAGTTGTTCGTCGTACTGAGCATCTTGCGTGCCCAACAGATGATCCCAAAAGGTGAAATATAACCCGTAATGCAACCGGTACTGGCGGTGATGAATGGCATGATGCGCAGGCCCAATACACCACTTCCCAAACCATTGATGCGGAAACGATCGCGGCAAATGATCAATTCCTAAATGGTTGATGACAGCCCAGATCGTCATGGTCACCAGCACGGCCAGCACCGTCATGAAATGCAACGGCACCACCCAAATTACACCCACCAGAAAGAGGGACTGCCCGATCGCCTCTAAGGGGTCAAAGGCGAAAGAAGTCCAGGGGGTAGGAAAGCGCGATCGATGATGCCCCTGATGTAACCAGCGAAACAGCCAGGGGTGATGAAATAAGCGATGTGTGAAATAAAAATAAGCGTCCTGGAGCACTAACACGGCTCCGTAGCTCACCCCCAAATACCACAGCCCATGCTGGTAAGGGTCACTATACAACCGAGTCATGCCCCCGCAATAACTCGATAAGGTTAGTGCTGCGCCCCCCGCAAATACACCAGCTGAC
>JAIXVO010000219.1 GCA_027482985.1 Cyanobacteriota bacterium | reverse complement strand
TTGTTGGGTTACGCTGTCGCTAACCCAACCTACGCAAGCATCAAGGTTTTGGGATGATGGACAAATCCCGATTTCTAGAACGGAATGTCGTCCAAATTGGCATCGGCAACGGGTTCGGGAGCGGCAAATTTCGCCGCTGGGACTTTGGCTTTAGGCGCGCTATTGCTTCTGGGAGCGGCTTTTTCGCTGCTGCCGCCAGCGGGTTGAGTTGCCATCGGAGTCGCGGTGGTGGTCACGGTCGAGGAGAGCGACACCCCATCCAGTCGATGTAACCGTTGCACCGTCAATTCTGCCCGCTTCTCCTTGAAGCCTTCGGGACGATCGATCGTGTTCATATTCAGCCGTCCTTCCAGCACCACGCGATCGCCCACATGGTAATTCGCCTGAATTTCTTGAGCCAGATTACCCCAACCCACGACTTTCAACGTGGAGGGGGGATCTTCAGGGCGAGCACCGGGAAATTCCACCAGCATTTCTGCCAGGGGCGTTTGATTGTCCGATGTGTAGCGCAGTTCCGGCTCTTGGACAATTTCTGCCATCAAAATACAGCTATTCATCGTGCGCCCTCCTGAAAATCCAGTAACACTAAATGGTACAAATGAATCATAAAGCTATCTGCACATGATTTTAGCATTCCTTTGGCGATCTGCCCCTTACCTTTTGCCCCCTTAGTACAGTGAACTTTCGACGAAGACTTCTTCCGTTTCCTGTTCTTGATCGACAAATTCCTGCACACGAATCCGATATTCCCGCAGGGCTTCATCCACCCAACCGCGATCGGTACTATTAGCAAAAATATGCACCAGCGGTTCGCCCGCATCGGGCAGGATCAGCACCCAGCCATCGTGGTGATAGTCGAAAATTTTCACCCCATCCACCAGTTCCAAACATTCCACGGGATGCGTTTCGACTAAGCGCCGCATTAAAGCACCTTTGGCAGACCAAGGACAGCGCACAGTATAAGTTTTGTGACTAATGCGGGGTAAGTCCGCCCGAATTTGCCCCAGCGATCGCTCCTGAATCGTCAGCAATTCGATGATCTTGGCGATGCAAAACATGGCATCGAAGCCGGGATGCATCTGGGGAAAAATGAAGCCCATTTCGCCACTGCCGCCCAGGATGACACTGCCGCTTTTTTGACAAGCTTCCATCAACGCGGTGGGGTTGGCCTTCGTCCGTACCACCCGCCCATCATGGCGACGGGCAATTTGCTCCACCGCACTAGAGGCATGGACAGGGACGACAATTGTGCCGCGCGGATGTTGCGTCATCATCAGTTCCGTCATCAGGGCGGTCAGCATTTCCCCTCGAATCGGGCTACCGGCTTCATCCACCAAAATCAGTTGTTCCCCGTTGGCATAGACTTGCACGCCAAAAGTCGCTTTGACGGCTTCCACCACGTGCCCCAACTGGCTGAGCAGGGCTTCGCGATCGGCATTCGTCGGCCCAGTTTGATTCAGGCTGGCATTGAGCACGACGGCATCACACCCAAATTTGGCGAGAATCTGCGGCAGGACGGCTCCCGACACGGCATAAACATAGTCAATCACCACTTTGGAACTGCTATGACGAATAGCTTCCACATTTAGGTGGCGTTCGAAACTAATGCCGTAGGTATCGATCAATTGGTTGGCATAGGCGACGTTGCCAATTTCGTGAATTTGGGCGCGGCGGAAATCTTCCTTAAAGTAAGCGCCTTCAATTTTCTTTTCTCTCGCTTTCGAGATATTAATCCCTTTGTTGTCGAAAAATTCAATCAGGATGTGGTCGGGGCGATCGGGGTGAACCCGCACATGGATGCCGCCCCCGATCGCCAAACTCGGCACCAGCGATCGCGCCACCGGAATTGCTGTCGCTTCCAGGTTGAGAATATTCACCCCGACGGACATCAAGCCCGCAATCAGCGATCGCGACACCATCCGAGAAATCGTCCGTTGATCCCGCGACACGGTGACTTGTGCTCCCGGTTTCAGGGTGGAACCATAGGCTGCCCCCAATTTCACCGCAAATTCGGGCGAAATATCAATGTTGGCTAAACCCGAAACGCCTCGCTGCCCAAACAGGTTGCGATGCGCCGCGTGTCCCCAAATCAGATTGATGTTGAGAATCGCCCCCGGTTCCACCTTCTTACTGGGCCACACCCGCACCCCTGGACTTACTTGAGCCTCCTCGCCAATGGATGACAAAGGCCCCACCACCGACCCTTCCAGCACATGGGCACGGCGATCGACCCGGGTGCCGCGCGCAATCACACAGGCGCGGAGATGGGCTTCTTCCCCCACGATCGCCCCATTCCAAATAATCGGGCGTTTCAAGTTGGCATCTGCCCCCACCGTGACGTTATCTCCAATCACGGTGCCGCCATCGATGTGAACCCGTGGTCCAATGCGACAATTGTTCCCTAGCATCGCCGGAGCTTCCACTCGCGCCGTGGGGTCGATGTAGGTGTTTTGCCCCACCCAGACTCCCGGCATCCGCTCCTCGTACAGCACCTCTAATTTCACCTTGCGGTACAGCGCATCGTACTGCGCCTCCCGATAAGCGTCCAGATGCCCCACATCACACCAATACCCTTCGGCAATGTAGCCAAACATCGGTTCGCCCTTTTCCAACAGCAGGGGGAACAGGTCTTTGGAAAAATCGGCTTCCTGATTGGCTGGCAGGTAATCCAGCACTTCTGGTTCCAGGATGTAAGTCCCGGTGTTGACCGTATCCGAAAAAATTTCACTACTGGAGGGTTTTTCCAGGAAGCGGCGAATCCGGTAATTTTCATCTGTAATCACCACGCCAAATTCCAGAGGATTGGGTACCCGCGTCAGCACCAGCGTCGCTTTCGAGTGATGCGATTTATGAAAGGCGATCGCGGCTTGCAAATCAAAATCCGTAATACTGTCGCCACTAATCACCAGAAACGTGTCATCCAGCAACTCGGCAATATTTTTGACGCAGCCTGCCGTCCCCAGGGGCTGATCTTCCTCCACGGCATAGGTCATCTGAATGCCAAAATCACTCCCATCCTGGAAGTAGTCACGCATCATGTCCGGCAAATAATGCAGCGTCGCGATCACTTCATCAATTCCATGGCGGCGTAGCAGGTTGATAATGTGTTCCGCGATCGGTCGATTCAGGACAGGCACCATCGGTTTCGGCAAATCACAAGTGAGCGGTCTCAAACGCGTGCCCGATCCTCCCGCCATTAACACTGCTCGCATAGAATTTTCCTCATAACGGGTTCCAAACCCTGCTCAGCGCGGCCAACAAACACCACTCCCTCTATTCTGACGGGGAAGTAGAGGCATGGGATGGGTTGTAGGGCAAAATATTAGGTTTTGTTAGGAGGAAATTGGGGGAAGGAGGGGAAGGGAGGGGGAGGAAGGGGGTTTGGTGGTAGAGTCGCGCCGTTGGCACGTCTCCCAGAGGATTGTGGAGGATGGTAGAGTCGCGGGTGGGTGGATTGAATGAGCGATCGCCCGTTCACCTATCGCCTTCTCTTCCAATCGGAAAAGGCAGCAGGTAGAGCGCGGAGGTTCTTAGCAACAGCCCTTGCATCATTGGAGTTATCCATTTTTCCAGAGCACCTTGCCTTCTATCTTTTCCCTCCTGACCACGTTCGGATGAGCGTTCACGTCGCAGCCTGACTCCCGTCTTCTGACTCCTGTCTTCTGACTCCTGTCTTCTTGTCTCCTGCCTCCTGCCTCCTATCTCCTGCCTTCCCCTCAAAGCGCTTTCGCCCCGATCGCGAACCAATCCCAGCCAGTGAGGGGAGGAGTGGGCAGCGGGGGGAGAGTGTAGCGGACGTAGAGGCGCAGCAGGTAATACAGCAGGAAGAGGGTGACGAGGGGGAGGAGCGATCGCCAGCGCCAGAGAGTTTGGTGCAGGCGGGTGAGGGTTGGCGGGAGGGCCAATTGCAGCGATCGCCCCAGGCTCAACTCGATGGCGGCGCGGTAGCCTGCGATCAGGCACAGGAGCCACAGGAGTGGGGCAAAGAGATGGTAGGAGAGGGCGAGTTGCCAGTCATCCCGGCTCAAAGCCAGGAGCGATCGCGTGAAGCCACAGCCGGGACTGGGAAAGCCGAAGAGCCGTTGAAAGAGGCAAGGTTGCCAGGGCAGGGAGGAGCCCCAGTGAGACAGACTGAGGCCACCCCATAAGGTCAGATTCAAACCCACCCATCCCCAATGATTGAGGCGGGTGGGGGGAGAGAGGCGATCGCCGAGGGTGAGAATCGGGTTCATTGCTGCGGGGAGACGGATGTCAGCGGGTCGTCATCGCAACTATTTTCAGCACAATCAGGGGCAAGCGATCGCCTACCCCTGAGGCGATTTTAACAAGTGTCATTAGAACGTAAAGGTCGTCCGCATCACCCCAATCAACACATCATCGTTATTGCTGCGCTGGTTGAGGGCCGGGAGCCAGATAATGCCGGGAGTGAGGGAAACATTGTCGTTCCAGCGGAGCCGGTAGAAGGCTTCGATATGCAACGAGTCGTTCCGATCCTGAATGCCACGTTGTCTGCCGCCCAGTTCAATCCCTTTGAGGGTGGGTTCCGCTCCGGCGATAATGCCTGCCACACTGCCGCGCCGAATCAGGTCAGGGAACAGCACCGCCCCAGCATAAGACCAGATGTCGGCTTTCCCGCCAGCACCGCCCAAGAATTCAGCGCGAGTGTAGGTGCCCCAACCGCTCAACACGATGCGATCGCTGAGTTTGAAGTAACCCTCGACCCCAAACGAATTGCTGGCGATCGGTTGCCGCGGTGGAAACGCGGGAACAAACGACTGTGCCCCGACGAGCAAATTCCCTAAGAAACTGCCCGTGGCTGTGCCTAAGCCGCCATAGCGAAACTCATTCGCGTTGTTATACGCATTGACATAGGTGAAACCCAGCCCGAACCGCTCCGAAGCCTGGAACGAGAGTTGCGCTAATGCCGAGTAGTTGCCATTGAATAAGCCTGCTTCGGCACTGGGATCATTGGCGCGATTGGCCAGATAGCCAGCATCCAACCGGATCGACTCACCCAAGCGGAAACTCACCCCCACGCCAGCCCCACTGCCGCCAATCCGATAGATCGGGTTGAATTGCCCGAAGCGACTCAAAGCTCCGTTACCACCATCATTGTCATCCAGGTAGGGACTGAGGGTGGCGGCATAGTCGAAGTGGTCGCCACCCGCGCCAAAGACGGTAATCGTGGTGGATTTACCGAGCGGAAAGCGGTAGCTCAATTGACCGAGGGTGACGGAGTTATTGGTCAAAGCGACGTTGGAATTGTCGTAAGCCAGTCGGCCTTCATTGGCAAACAGCAGGTAAGCGGAGTTGGCACCACCTGTGACACCGCCGGAAGCCAGGGTGGGAATGGCATTGCCTGCTTCTAGCCGCGTCAGTAATAAATCTTTGCCGGAGAAACTCGTCTCTAGATTGAGGCGGATGCGATTTTGAAACACCGCATTACTGGCATTATCTACATTGGCAGGCACCCGCCCAAAGCCCAGAATATTCTCCCCGCCCAGGGCATCACTGCGGGACATGATGACTTCACCTGACAGTTTGGTCGTGGTCGAAAATTGTTGTTTCTCCAGAGTGGCTGTCCGCACTTCTAGCCCTTCGACACGCCCGCGTAAGGAGGCTAGTTCAGCGGCAAATTCCTCTTGTAAGCGCTTGACGGTTTCCAGGTCTTCTTTTTTGACGAAATCAGCGGTGGCGGCAGCGAGCAGTTCTTGAATTTTGTCGAGGCAGGCATTCAAGCCAGCAGCAAACTCGTAACGGGTAATGGCGCGGTTGCCGCGATAGGTTTTGTCGGGATAGCCCACAATACAGCCGTAACGTTCCACCAGCGATTGCAACGCTTGAAACGCCCAATCGGTCGGCTTCACATCCGTGAGCTGCGAAACCGAGGTGACTTGTTCCATGCTGGTGGGCGGGGTGGCCGCGATCGCCCGTTGTTCACCTACCGTGATCGCGCCACTGGTCAGCAGCAATCCAACCCACGACAAGGAACTGAGATACACACCTAATCTTGCGTTTGCCATTGAATTCTCCTCACATCACTCCCAGAACTAGCACATAGCATAAAAAGATTCTTACCAGGAAAAATCTACCACAAGCCAGTTTGGTTTCTGGTCTGAACCACCTTGATCGAATCTCTCGATCTCCCCCCACTCAATTTTGAGCTTGATGTTGCCGCAAAATATTAGTCATGAATTCTAGGGCGGTGGTGGGTTGGGGCACTGCTGTCGCTGCGGGGATGCAGATCCCTGAGACGGTTTGCGGCGATCGCCATAAGTCTAGATGATCGACGGCGGGGGTAGCATAAAATCGCGCCTGTCCTGCCCCTAGTAGCGCCGAACTCCAGTCTGTGAAGTGATCGTGACTGAGGCGATAGGTCGGGAAGCGGCCGGCGATCGGTACGCCCCACCCGTCTAAGAGAAAGACTGCCTGCACCTTGCCACCCAAAGTTTCTAGCAAGAGCGCCGCGCCCATTGCTGCCACTGCACCCGCGCTAAATCCAATTAGCGTCATGGGTCGGGTGAGCCAATCCTGGGGAGCCTGCCGACTGAGTTGTTCATGCAGGAACCGCACCACTGCCAGCGCATCATACGCCCCATAGCGATCGCTAGGAAAAATTAACTGAGTGTGGAGCGGAACCCCCATCGCCGCCAACTGCGTGCTAAAAGATTGCGTCAGAGCAGGTGAATGAAAACCGGGACAGAGGGCGATCGCGCTGTCAACAACTAGGTGATACGGTCGGACATCTTCCAAATGACTTCACCTTATCCCCCAGTAGGGGATGCTACCCTGAAGGAGACTATCGAGTAATCTCTAACGCATGATAGACCCGATTGAGATCTCGATCGATTAAATAGTATTCAGACTGAAACCCAATTTCATTGAGGAATGTGTCGTGGTTGCCACTCCCGAAAAACTTCAGACCGCAGACCGTGCATCGAACCCCACCGCGCCGCAGCATGATCGTGTGGCCGTCTTACTTATGGGCTATGGCGAAGTCGAAAGTTACGAAGACTTTGCCAATTACAACGAACAAGCCCTGAACTTACTCACTGCGAAGTTTGCCCCGGTGCCCACCTGGATTTATCCGCCGCTGGCAAAATTACTCGCCATCTTTGATTTGCATGAGTGGAGCCATCAACACGGTAATTTCATTTCGCCCCACAATGCCATTTTTGAACGGCAACGGGCAGGCATTGAACAAAATTTGCAAGCCACCTGGGGCGATCGCGTCCAAGTCTTCAAAGCCTTCAACTTCTGTGCGCCCTTCTTGCCAGAACAGGTGATGGCCGAGATCAAAGCCGCAGGGTTTCAAAAGGTGTTGATTTATCCCCTCCTGGTCGTCGATTCCATTTTTACCAGCGGGATCGCCGTCGAACAGGTGAATAAAGCCCTGGAAACCCTAACCGATGAGGGCGAACATTGGGTGACTGGGGTTCGCTACATTCCTTCCTTCTTCAACGAGCCTGCCTATCTCGATCGCATGGCGCAACTGGTGGAAGAAAAGATTAGCAGTGATCTGGCGCAAACCCATTTGCCCTCCCGGATTGGCATCGTCTTGATGAATCATGGCTGTCCCCACAAAGCCAAGGGCTTCACCTCCGGGATCGACGAAAGTCAGACCATGTACGAGTTAGTGCGCGATCGCCTGATCCATCGCTATCCCTTGATCTCGGTGGGCTGGTTGAACCACCAAACGCCGTTAATCGAATGGACGCAGCCGAATGCCGACCTGGCCGCCAGAAATTTGATTGAGTTGGGGGCAAAGGCGATCGTCTTTATGCCCATCGGCTTTGCCACCGAAAACCATGAAACCCTGCTGGACGTAGCGCACATCATTGAAGCATTGCAACGCAAACATAGTGACGTGACCTATGTGCAAATGGATTGCGTCAATGATGATCCCGTGTTTTTGAAAATGGTGGCAGAGTGGGCTAATCCTCAAATTGAAGCCCTGCTGTCGGAAACCGCTCTGGCCGTGAATCCCGGCATGGCACAACCCCAGGCACATCATCATCACGGTGAACAGCACCATCACGACCACGGGCATCAGCACCATCACGACCACGGGCATCAGCATTAAGCGAGACTGGAGCCATCATTGAGACTTGAGAAGTCCGAGGTTTGCGCAAACCTCGGACTTCTTGGTTTAATGCCCCTAATCTACGAGTTCGAGTTTCCCGGATTGAACCGATTCGATGATCTGGTTGATTTGGTAGCGATCGAGATCGGTCATGGCACCATCCGCCAGCAGCGCGGAAGTTAAGTCCAAATGTTCGCGGCGAGAAATTCTGCCCGCATGAAAAACTTGTTCGATTTTGGATTGTGTGGTTTGTCGCATGGGATTCGCCCCACCCCCCTGTCGTCCGTTCGCATTGAGTCGCATTGTGTTCCCTGAAGCACCCTGATGGCAGAAATTGAGCCTTTCCTTAGCCTGCCCAATTCTGTGACCCAGGACACAACGCCCTCCGCAACTTTGAAAAAACTTTGTAGAATTCGGAGGATTGAGTCATGCAACTTTAAAAATGCACATTTACCGACTGCCAGCGCTCTCAGATAATTACGTGTTTCTGCTGCATGATGTCATCTATAACCTTGCAGCGGTGGTCGATCCGGCGGATGCCAGACCTGTTTTAGCCAAGCTTAAAGAATTAGGTGCGCCGCTGGTCGCCATTCTCAACACCCACCACCATGCTGACCATGTGGGGGGAAATTTAACCCTCTTGCAACAGTTTCCCGATGCTATTGTGTATGCCGGAGTCGAAGATCGGGGACGAATTCCGGGACAGCAAGCCTTTTTGCAGGAGGGCGATCGCGTCGCAGTGGGCGATCGCGTCGCGGAGATCTTTTTTATCCCTGGTCATACCCGCGCCCATATTGCCTACTATTTTCCCCCCAACACCCTCGCCGAGACCGGCGAACTGTTTTGCGGCGACACCATTTTTTCCGGCGGTTGCGGTCGCCTGTTTGAAGGCACCCCCGCCCAAATGGTGCAATCCCTCGCCAAACTCCGTCACCTACCCGACGACACCCGCATCTGGTGTGCCCACGAATACACCCTGAAAAATCTGCAATTTGCCCTCACCGTTGACAGTCACAATCCTGCCTTACGACAACGGTATGCAGCAGTTCAGGCATTGCGCGATCGCGGTGAAGCCACCATTCCCACCCTCATGGGTCTCGAAAAACGCACCAATCCCTTTCTCCGCTGGGATGATCCCAACCTGAAAATCGTCACTCAGGCGAAGGATGAGATCCAGACCTTTTCACGGCTGCGCGGGATGAAAGATCGGTTCTAGGGAGAGGGAGGAGGAGGGAGAGAAAGGAAGGGAGGGAAGGAGGAGGGAGAGGAAGAAAAAATCGTAGGGGCCAGCATCCAGAGACTGCGATCGCTCAAGGAGAGGAAAACCTAGCCTTTTTCCACCATCAACAGAAATCTCTATTCATGATTTCCTCTCCCTCCCTTCCCTCCCTTCCCCTTCCTTTTCCTCCCTTTCCTCACGCCAGCAGTTCCCCAGTTTCCTGAAGCGAGTGCAAGCGCTGGTAGATGCCGCCGTGGTGAAGCAACTCATCGTGGTTGCCAACTTCCACAATGCGACCCTGATCCATCACCACGATTTTGTCGGCTTCGCGGACGGTACTCAGGCGGTGCGCGATGATGATCAGGGTGCGGGTGCCCAAGATTGATCGCATCGCCAGTTGAATCGCTCGCTCTGACTCATAATCGAGGCTGGAAGTGGCTTCGTCAAAAATCAGCACGTCGGGATTCATAATCAGGGCACGGGCAATCCCCAACCGCTGCCGTTGTCCACCAGAGAGCCGCACCCCCCGTTCGCCGACGGTGGTGGCATAACCGCGCGGCAGTTGGCGAATGAACTCATCGGCCTGGGCAATTTTGCAAGCTGCCACAACTTCTTCAAAAGAAGCGTGACGGTTGCCGTAGGTGAGGTTATCCAGCAGTGAGCCGTTGAACACATCCACTTCCTGGTGGACGATCGCCAGGCGGCGGCGATAGGCAGTGACATCCAGTTGGCGAAGATCTTGCCCATCCACCAAAATGGCCCCGCGATCGGGTTCAAAGTAGCGAAACAGTAGTTTCACCAGGGTTGATTTACCAGAGCCGGAACGTCCCACCAACGCCACGGTTTGATACGGCTCGATCAACAGGTTGATGTCCTGCAAGACGGGACGACCCGGATTGTAACTAAAGGTGAGGTGCGACAACTCCACCTTGCCTGTAAACCGATACTGGGGAGCCGTCACGGGATCGACCACTAAATTACCCGCATCCTGTCCGGCTGGCAGTTGCATAAACTCATGGAAGCGGATCATCGCCCCATATCGACGGGCAAAAGATTCCGCCAGTTGGGTAATCGGTTCCACTTCGGCGTAGGCCATGCTAGACACCGTGAGAATCGTGATGAAGTGCCCAATCGAGATTTGCTGTTGGACGACTGCCCACAAGCTCAGCGCTAACACCAGAAAGACGCAACTCTGGACAATCGTCCGTTCCCACATGCCCAACGTCACATAGCCTTTATGGATGCGGTAATCCACCACTTTGAATTCCCGATCCAGGCGTTCCCGCTGTCGTTGCAATTCTTGCGACTCATTGGCAAAGGCTTTGACGGTTTTGATGTTGGTAATGATTTCCGAAGTCCGGCTTTCGGTGTTCTCCATATAGCGATCGAGCGCCGCTTCTTGATCCGCGAGCTTGGCTAACCCCCACAGGCTGAAGGTGATGATCCCGACAAACGAGAGCAACAAGAGCACGGCAATCCGCCATTCAATCAGCCCAATCACGATAAAAATACCCACCACCCGAAAAATTTTGGGAAACATTTGCCCCATCACTTCCGGGTAAGTCCACAAATGGTTGGACAACCCTTTGGCAACCCGCGCGGCAATCCGTCCCGGATTATTCTCGTCGTAAAACTCCAGCGGCAGAGTGAGAATCTTCTCCAGCGCTTTCCGGGCATGATCCCGCCGCGCTCGGAAAGCTGTATCCCAGAAAAACCAGGCACCAATCCACGGTTGCAGGGGTGCTCGTCCGACCGAGACTAAGCCCACTAAACCCAGCAAGACAATGAGAGACAGGGAAGAGTCTGGAGGCCGCCCCGTGAGACTGCCGATCGCCCCAACGAAGTTTTGCAGCGGGCGATCGAGCGGTTGTCCCGACAGCACATTCAGAATTTGCCCAATCGCGTAGGGGACAAACAAATCGATAATTTCAAACAAGCTCATCGCACCACTACTCAAAACTGAGATCAGCCAGTATTTGCGGTAGTGATAGATGACATCTTGAAACTTAGCCATGATTCCGCTCCTTGCGACCCTGGATCTCTAACATTTTCGACTTCTGATCACCCTATC
>JAIXVO010000232.1 GCA_027482985.1 Cyanobacteriota bacterium | reverse complement strand
AGATAAGCCCTTGGTCTACGCCCAGGCCGAGATTGAAGACTATTGGGTGGTAAATTTGCGCGATCGCTGTGTCATTCTCTATCGCCATCCGGTTGGAGGCCGCTACCAAACCGAGCAAACATTGTTCTCAGGGGAAATTTCTCCCTTGGCCTTTCCCGATGTCAGCATCAACGTCGATTCCTGCTTCGGGTAGTGCCTACCATCCAACCGGTTCGCTAGTTTCGCTAGTAATGGGCAAAGAGCCTTCCCATCGTTCCCACGCTCTGCGTGGGAACGCCGCCCCTGGCGATCCTGCGCCCAGCGGTAGAATGCTGGAGCGTCTAGAGTCTCGAAAGATCAGATAAGTGAGCTATTGTAGGTCATCGCCATAGCTGACGCCGTCGTCGCGCAGGGTGGTGCAGAAGCTCCAGACTTTAGAAACAATCGGGGCGGTGTTCATGGTTAAGATGGCTCCTGCTCAAGCGTAATTTTTCGGTCTACCCATTGCTTGTTTTCTAGTACATTCACAGCGAGGGCGATTTGGCGGGGGGTAAATTTGCGCTTGCGATCGCTCCAAGCATAGGTATGAGCAACGACCTCATCCGTAGAGCTAACGTCTTCGTTTTCGACAATCCAATGCACTGTAGCCAGCAACTCTAGACCAAACGGCGACTCAAACCCTTCGACCAGGGCCGCTACTTTGTTGAAGCGATCGCGGGTACCAGGATACTGTTGTAAAAATATGGCCGCATCTTCCACTGCTCCAGGTACTAGCTGAAGCGGTTTATCGGGGGTATCGCCGCCATCGGCATAGCCCGAAACCAGATGACCTTCAATGGCATTGAGGACGTGGCGTAGATTTTCGGCATAGGGGCCGTAGGGAGCCTTTTGGTACTGAAGGCGCAGTGGCTCACCAGCCACCTGCATAAAGTACATCAACTTATGTACTTCTAACAGGGTGACAGAGGGGTCGAGCAACCCGCTCAGGTAACGGCTCATTAGCCCAACTAAGGCGGCTCGTCCGGCGGTCATACTTGGCACTTGGCGGTTACGCACCATTTGGTCAGCGACGGGTGCGCCTTGGGGTTCGTAGATCACAATATGCACGTCTGTAAGGGGCTGTAGTGCTGCCGCGATACGTGGTTTGACTACTACCCAGTCAAGCCCACCTAGCCCACTACCCAACGGCGGCACGGCAATAGATTGGATGTTGTATTGGCCTATAGTTTCCACCAGGGCTTGTAGCCCTGAGTCGATATCTTCTAGGCGACTAGCCCCACGCCAGTGGCGCTTGGTCGGGAAATTAATGATATAGCGTGGGTTAGTAATCTGCCCGGTCTTAAACACAAACATACGCCCTGGCTGCACCTCTGCCTTCGTACAGGCTGCGGCATAAGCTTTGAAATTTGCCGGAAATGCCTTCTTAAACTGAAGCGCTATGCCGCGCCCCATCGCGCCCACACAGTTAACCGTGTTAACTAGAGCTTCGGCATCGTCTCGTAAAATGTCGCCCTGCTTATACTCAATCATTGCTGCGGCCTACCCGTAGTACCAATCTGTCTTGATCTCCACTGGGGGACGATGGCCACCGGCAGGCAGTGCCTCCATTATCTGCTGATAGGTCGCCCTCGAATGCACCCCTATGCGCTCGACTAACTGCCAGGGGAAGCTATGTTCTACCAAAAACTCGGCTTGTTTGCCTTCTCTGCACGATTGCCACTGCCTGGCTTGTACTGCGGCCCAGTCAATTTCGTTGAGCTGTGTCAGATCGCAGCGGTCTTCAAAATAATAGGCCCCCGCGTTTGACAAGGTAAAGGCCCAGCGTTGTTCTTGCTGCCTAGCCCAGGCCACGCTAGCTTGTAGGTCGGCTTCTAAGTGCACTATTGACCCTTGTCCGCCGCGATAGGCCAACTCGGGATGGTTAGCTTGGTAGATCAAGTAAAGCATTACTGACCTTGGGCAGAAGTAAAATGGCACGCAGTTACCCACTCGCAAGCCTGGGTGGCTGGTTAGGGTCAGCTCGTTGAGCCGCCGCTGTTTGATTTTACTCATGCCGATGGCGGTGCCTAACGGTGCTCGTCGCACGACTTCGGCATCGCACCATAGACAGGCATCGACAATAATCGACGGGAGCCGGTCTGCATGGACGATGTGGTAGATTTTGGGCTGATTAGGCACCGTCATAGAGAAGACTCCTTAGCAGGGGGGTGCCGTTTGCCTCTAGCTTTTTTGCTGCTCTGCGGTTGGGCGGCTTTGGCGGCGCGGATGCGATCGCACAATACAACGACTGGCTCGTTGTTGGGGTTTTGGGGCACAACGCTAGACCATAGGAAAAGGTTGGCTCAGCTTTACAGTTTTGCTGTCAGGGGAAACCGCTCTGGGTTCTGAATAATTTCTAGGGAGAGATCAACGTCTAGGTTAGGCCAGTAGAGGTGGCCGGGATGAGGTTCTTCTAAATGGAAGATGTGATTGACAGGTGCATTCTCGAACCAAGGGAACTGGTCGTAGGGCAGAAAATACTCCCGATCACCACAGAGTAGCCATATTCCATGGGCCGAAATATTGCTAACTTCTGTTTTTGAAGTAATGATTCCATGCGTTTCTGAAGT
>JAIXVO010000606.1 GCA_027482985.1 Cyanobacteriota bacterium | reverse complement strand
TTGAGTCCCAGGTGGCGGGAGGGGTGGTTAAGATCGCCCAGCGGCTGAGGGCCTTTCTCGCCCCCCTGGCCGGGCTAGATATTTCGGCATTAGATTGTGCTAGCTAATGACTCATCCAGGGTTTTGCTGGGACAGGCTCGCTGGGCTGAGTTCAGCCTCCCTGGCCGGGATAGCCTCCTTGGCCGGGATATTTGATTCGATGGAATACTCTTTGAATGGTAGACAGCATCTATGGTCTCTTTGTCTCAGCTGCCTAAGTGGGCGATCGCAGGCCTAGCCTTTCCCTTAATCTGTCTAAATGGCTGGCTGCTGTATCAGCTGGGGGGCCTGCTGCAACCGATCCCCAGTATTGTCATTACCGCCAGCCTGGTCGCCTTTCTGCTCGACTACCCCATTGACTGGCTAGAACATCGGGGGGTGGGCCGAGGCTTGGCGGTGGCCCTGGTCGTGGTGCTGGCCGTGGGTGTGATCACCATTCTGGTGGTCTTTTTGGGGCCGCTGGTGTGGCAGCAGCTGAATGACTTTGCCGAGCGGCTGCCGCGCTGGATTGACCAGGCCAAAACACAGCTACTTTTACTAGAAGATCGGGCGTTCCTACAGAATCTGCCCATTAACCTCGACCAACTCACCGTGGAGGCCGCCAATCAGCTGTCTACCGCCCTGCAAACGGGCACCAGTCGGGCTATTAACGTGGCCCTCAGCACCATTGACAGCACCCTCAACCTGCTGGTTACCCTGGTGCTCACCATTCTCTTGGTGATTAATGGCGAAGCGCTGTGGCGCGGCCTCTTGGGCTGGCTGCCCGAGCAGTGGCAAAGCCGCATCCGAGACTCCCTACAGCCCAGCTTTCAGGGCTATTTTTCGGGTCAGGCGATTCTGGCCTTCATTCTGGCGGCGGCCCAGTCGACGGCGTTTATTCTGCTGGGCGTGCCCTTTGGGCTGTTGTTTGGCCTGGTCATTGGCCTGGTCAGCGTGATTCCCTTTGGGGGCACGGTGGCGGTGCTGGGGGTGAGCACGCTGCTAGCCTTTCAAGATGTTTGGCTGGGGCTGAAGGTGTTGGGGGTGGCGTTTTTGCTGGGTCAAATTAACGATAATGTGGTTGCGCCCCGGCTGATGGGGGGCATTACGGGGCTAAATCCAGCGATCATCATTCTAGTGCTGCTGATCGGGGCAAAATTTGCCGGTTTTCTGGGGCTGTTGCTGGCCGTACCCACTGCCAGCTTTATTAAAAAGATGGTGGATGTGGCCCGAGAGGCCTGGGTCGAAAACCCTGAGTTTGCCATCAAGGGATAACGCTAATGGCATAGCGTGTGATTTTGGTGTGAGATCCCATGGGAGGGGCTACGGCAGTGACGGTGTCTTGGCCGCCAGCGACACGAGCAGTTCTATGATCGCAGCCTAGAATTGAAGAACAACGGTGAAAGACCTATGGTGACGCATTTAGCTACAAACACACTGCCGATCGCCCCTGGGGAAAGCCGTGTGGCCCTGCGCGGCATGGACTGGGTGGCCTACTGCCAAATGCGATCGCTGCTCAATGAACGCACCCGAGCACGTCTCACCTACGATCGCGGCACCCTCGAAATCACCATGCCCTCTGAAGCCCACGAGTTCTATGCTCGCCTGATCGAGCGGTTCATCATTATTTTGGTGGTTGAGCTGGGGATGCGGGTGAAAACCCTGGGGTCTACCACCCTCGATCGCGAAGATCTGGATCGAGGGGCTGAACCCGACAACGGCTACTATATCCAAAACCAACCCCAGGTGGCGGGCCGTGCGATCGATCTGGCGGTTGACCCACCCCCTGACCTGGTGGTGGAGGTTGACATTAACCATACCGATATTGATAAAAATGCCCTGTATGCGGCGATGGGGGTGCCAGAGTTTTGGCGGTTTAGCGGCAGGGTTTGGCGAATCTACGAATTGCGGGATGGGGGGTACGGGGAGTGCGATCGATCTCCGACCTTTCCTGGCGTTGCTAAAGACGACCTCTACCAGTTCTTAACCGCTTCACAGACGGATGAAGTCGCCGCAGAAATCAACTTCCGCACCTGGCTCAGAACTCAAATCAACAAATCTTAAACTATGGAATACAATCTTCTAACGTCTCTCAGGAAGTATCGTCCTAGAGAAAATCAAGACCCATTAGAAAACTTCGTCACAGAAGCTTTTGCGTGGCTTCTAAAAAACAACAAAAGATTTTCTAGTTTTTTCTTAAGAAAGATTTTGATGCGCTTGCCCATTTACTCTGGGCTTAACTTGCAAGTAGGACTTGACTGCAAATGGGCCACACAGATGAACTTCGGTGGTATTTTCCCGGATATGGTGGCAGAGTTAAATGATGGAACTTTACTCGTTTTTGAACATAAGGTTTGGGCTCAGCTGCATCCTGGCCAACTAGATGGCTACAAGCAATTCTCTAGCGCCAACTATTCAGCCTCTTATCTGATACTTATAACTGCCAGTGAATCGCAGCATATTCAGGAGCCTGACCTGGCGCTTTGCTGGAAAGACATTCATCTCTGGATCCGGGAATGGATTCAATCAGAAGAGGAAAAACCAGAATTCATCTTTCAAGATTTCCTAAATCTTTTGCGAGAAGAGGGACTGGGGCCAATAGCCCCAGTCTCACATGATGCAATTCTTTCATATTTTCCTGCTAGAGGCT
>JAIXVO010000120.1 GCA_027482985.1 Cyanobacteriota bacterium | reverse complement strand
TCCCTCTCCCTCTCCCTCCCGTCTCCTTCCTCCTGCACTAGCGTCTCACGGGATCAATCGGTACAATTCTGATACGCCAAAAAGACTGCAATCTGATCTTGACGATTGCTGAATGCAAAGGTTCCGCTGGCGGTTGTGGAGTTGTAGGACGCGATCGCGGATGACGAGCAATGAGAATTTCGTTTGAACGCAGTGGTGGATTTGCCGGGATGATGATGACGGTTTCGATTGATACGACGAAACTGGCTCCGAATGAAGCGACGCAGCTGAAGTCGCTGGTGGAAAAGGCGGACTTCTTTGATTTGCCAGAAGCGATCGCAGCTTCCGCTCAGCCCGATCGCTTTCAGTACCATCTCACGGTGGCAGAGCCGAAACGCAAACACACGGTGACGGTGAGTGAGTCCTCAATGCCGTGTAACTTGAAACCCCTGGTGGATTGGCTGATGGAGGCCGCTCGCCACCCTCGGTAACGGTTAGTCCGCCATCCCATCAATCGTCACAGATTTGGGATTACAGCGTTTCAGCAGGGTGGAAATGCCCTGAGCGCCTTCACCTTCCAGGTCTTGAATGTAACCAGCACGAGCCGCTTCTGCTTCTTCAGAATGATCGAACGGGCCAAAGTAATAAACACAGTGCGGTTCGGCGGTTGTAACTTCTAGCCACCAGGCAGAATGCACCAAATCAGAGATGAAATTTTTGGCAGTATTAAACAATGTCATATTTTGCTTAGAGAAAGGAAGGGTGTCCACGGCCTTACAATTCAGGAGTAGCGCGCCTCTAGACACAGCGATCGCGGGTGTAGTCCTGACTCAAGGCGCAAGAAAAGTCACCTTTGCAACAATCCTAAAGAAATTTGAACACTTGTTGGTAGCAAGTAATACAAGTTTCAGGAAAATGATGTCTTCATTTTGTTAGTTGTGATCTCGCTTATCGATGCTGCCAACCAACAGCAGGCTTAATGAGGGCTGGGGGCCGAGTAATAGCCCAACACTTCCTGCCCCCAGCGGACGAGATTCTCAGAACCTTCCATCATCAGTAAGTACCGTCCCTGACGCAAATGATGCCGATAGACACTGGCGGTTGTCCCTTCGCCAAAGACTCCAAATAGCGCCCCCAGCACTGCTCCCGCCAAACCACTAATCAGCGCACAGGCAATCAAAACTTGACCCAGTTCTTGATGCAGTTTCCAGATCAGCATGACGGTTAAACTCAGACCCGCTCCGACGACACAGGCGATCGCAGCATAGGCGATCGCTTTACAGACCACAATCCGGAAGGGGTTCATCAGTCCGACGCGGTCGGGACTGCTATAGCCAGTGCCCACGATCGCCAGATGTTCGGGAGAAATGCCGTGGTAGTGCAGTAGGCGGTATGCCTGAAAGACCGATCCTTCATCGGGAAAGACTGCGATCGCCAGGTGGGTGGTACGCCGCCCAATGGGAGATTTGCGGAAAAGCCGTGAAATGGACACAGGATGAGTAAAAGTGTGAGGGACTCAAAGCTCATCCTGCATTCTAACCCTACTCAATCGATTGCCGAGTGCTCGCAAGGTTCATTTAAGCAACTTTTAACGTCAACCCAAACTAGCGATCGACGAACGAGATCAGCAGTCGCGATCGAGGCGGGGTGCAGGGACGTGGGTGAGGTCACTTGTGCGCCTAGTGCTGCATCCAGATGGACGGGCAAAACAGCCGTGCACCGCAGTCGAACCATGTCCATTGATCCCCATTCCCACTGATCGAGATGTCAGTCTTGCGAGGTATCTAAACGACAACCGATGGCAGGATAGGGGCGATCGATCGGTACCTTTAAATCACCATGCCATCCGGAATAATCGCATTCTTGAGCACAACGACAATCCCACTGCGGATATAGAAGCCCAGGTTTTCCCGTTCGGCTTCCTGCACATTGTCTTTGTTGATAATCTGCACATTGCAGCCAATCCGAGCGTTTTTGTCGATAATGGCGCGGCGGATGGTCGTGTCTTTGCCGATGCCTAACCCTGGAATCTCATCAGCACAACCTGATCCCCGTTCTGGCATGGCTTGAAAATAGTCGGCACCCATCAGCATGGTGTCTTCAATCAAGCACCCCGATTCGATGCGAGTTCGCACCCCCAACACGGAATGGGTAATGGCACACTCCTTCAAAATGCACCCTTCCGCAATAATCGACTCTTTGACCACGCAATCCAGCATCTTCGTTGGTGGCAAATAGCGAGGACGGGTGTAAATGGGTGCCCGTTCGTCATAGAAACTAAAGGGGGGACGGGGTTGCTGCGTCAGAGCCATGTTGGCATCGTAGAAGGCTTCGATCGTCCCGATGTCTTCCCAATAGCCATTAAATAGGTAGGCTTGGACATTGTAGTCCGAAGCCGAGGCGGGAATGATTTCTTTGCCAAAGTCGGTGCGTTCGGGCGACTCCTTCAGCAACTTCAGCAGGACTTCCCGCTTGAAGACATAAATTCCCATGGAGGCAATAAATGGCGACTGCTGTGCTTCTTCTGCACTCAGCCCTAACACAGTCGTATCGACTGCCATCGCTTTTAGCGCCTCCCCTTTGGGCTTCTCGCTAAAGCTAATCACCCGTCCCGACTCGTCGATTTTCATCAAGCCAAAGTCAGAGGCTCGCCGCTCATCCATCGGCACGACGGAAATCGTGATATCGGCGTTGGTTTCCCGGTGACGGTTGATGAACTCGCGGTAATCCATGCGATACAGATGGTCACCAGACAGAATCAAATACTCGTCCACATCCCATTCATTGAACAGCCAGATGTACTGTCGGACGGCATCCGCCGTGCCCTGGAACCAGTTGGGATTTTCTGGCGTTTGTTGCGCTGCCAGCACTTCCACAAATCCTTCACTGAAACCAGAAAAGGTATAACCACGGGATAGGTGGCGGTTGAGCGAGGCTGAGTTGAATTGAGTCAGAACGTAAATTTTATACAGCTCTGAATTAATACAATTACTCACCGGAATGTCGATGAGTCGATACTTACTCGCTAGGGGCACCGCAGGTTTGGCCCGAAGTTTGGTGAGGGGGTATAACCGCGTTCCGGCTCCACCACCCAGAATAATTGACAGTACACGCTTCACAAATCTTTCTCCCCTGTGCCTTGCTCCCACCAATAGTGTGAGACCGGATGGCACTCTTGGCAAGGGTCTGAAGATACAAGAATTGAGGTTTGGGGATCAAGCTTTAGTAATAGATATGACTATTTTTTCTGATCAGTGATCAGGCTTGTGTTTTGGGCGCAGACGACGATCGCAAATTCTTGTTAACATAACTTCATGATTAACCGTTAGCGATCGCCCCTCTAGCATCATGACTCTCAATCCCACTCAGCGCGAAAAACTTGATCCGACGAATGACACCTTGTTTTATGAATATCCTCGCTTTGTCACCCATGTAGACGCAGGGTTCATTCAACAACTGACGGACTTGTATCGGGAACGACTCCAACCGCAAACCCAAGTTTTGGATTTGATGAGCAGTTGGGTATCCCATTTGCCAGATGATGTGGCGTTTGCCCATGTAGAAGGACATGGTTTGAATGCCGAAGAGTTAGCGCGCAACCCCCGCTTAAATCATTATTTTGTGCAAAATCTGAACGAGAATCCGAAACTGCCGCTGGAAGATGCGTCTTTTGATGCCGTCCTCAATACCGTGTCGGTGCAGTACATCCAGTATCCAGAAGCAATCTTTTCGGAAATCCATCGCGTGTTGAAACCAGGCGGGATCGCGATTATTAGTTTCTCGAATCGGATGTTTTACCAAAAGGCGATCGCGGCTTGGCGAGATGGCTCCGAAGCCAGTCGAGTGGCGCTGGTGAAGCAATATTTTCGGGCAGTACCCGGCTTTACCGAACCGGAGGCGATCGCGCGTCGCGCCCAAACACCCCCCATGCTGCAAATGTTGGGCATCGGCGGCGGCGATCCTTTCTATGCTGTGATCGCGCAGCGGGAATGACTGACAGACTTAATTGTGACGGCTTTCGCTAAGACGATGATTGAATGACTTCCTGTAAAGCGGATTGCAGGATTTCATTGCTCACGCCACGCCGCTGCAAGTTATCGATCAGAGCTGAAACGGTATCCCCTTCCAAGCGCTCTAAATCAGTGCGCAGTCCCTGACCAATGTAAGTCCGTACCAGCGGTTGATAGCCGGAAAAGCCTAGGAGGGGGGCAATTCGCTTCAAATCTTCAATCACGTCTTCAGGCATCCGAATCGTGATGCTGGTCATCGGACGATGTTTATCTAATCGTTTTTTTAATGCTTCAATTTTCATAGTCTTCACGCTCACTTCGGGTTGCTTTACGAGCAGAAATCATCCGAATCATGTCATCCTGTCGCTCGATATAGACGACATATAAAAGATTCCAACGGCGATCTAAACCAATGACAGCCTCTCGGACTTCGTTATTACGACTGGCATCAACAACAATTAGGAAGGGATCAAAGAATGCCTCTGCTGCTCGCTGGAATGTCACCCCATCGTGATTTTGAGGATTGATCCGAGCCTTATCTTGATTCCAGACAAAGGTAATGCCTTG
>JAIXVO010000601.1 GCA_027482985.1 Cyanobacteriota bacterium | reverse complement strand
TAAATTGCCGAGGGCCAACTCTGGGAATTCTTGAGTCGCGAGGTTGGGTTGTGGCTGGGTTGAAGCTGAACCGGTGCTGCCCTCGGTCGCGGTCGGCGAGGTGCCATTGGTGGCGATTGGCTCAGAGCGGCGCAACAATTGGCTAACGCTGCTGGGGTTCATAATCACGAAGCCAAACAGAGCGCTGGTCATTAACAGCAATAACATGGAGCCTAAACCCAGAGGGGTTAAGAGGCTTTGCAAAAAGCTTTGTTCAGCGGCGACCTCCGCCTGCTCTTGGGAAAGGGTGCGCAACAGTTCTTCCGAAGACTCCAGATAGTCTTCCGGGCTACCCGCAACAGTTTGATCCGAAACTGCTGCCACGTCGGAGGCATATTGTTTTGCCAGTTCCTTCAACTCTAAAGCCGCAGGTTCCACTGGAGGGGCGCCTCCCGTGGTCGCGATCGCCACGAGTGGGGGAACCGTCGCCGTGGGATGAAAGGCGGCAGGAGGCGGAGGCACACTAGCCCCATCGCCCATACTGGGAAGGGTCGCCTTGATGGGCCGCTGCCCTAAAGCCCGAGGCGTATAACTCCCACGTCCCAAAGTTCGCTGGCGACGATAGCGCAACAACTCAGCTTCGAGCTGGATGTCCAAACTCGCTAACGCATTCTGCAACACTGGGTCGAGCGGATTTTTTTCGATCATGCTCCGAGCGTGCGCCTGCGTAGTACGAACGGGGGATTGGGCTGTGGAAGTACGATGCATAGTAAAACTCCTAACCAACTCCTCAATCATTCACCCTGATTTGGACACTGTCTTGAGGAAGCTCTATATCTAGCGCAAAGACAGCAGTATAAACTGATAAAACGCTAATAGTGTAACAACTCTCGTCAAACAGTGGTAGATTCCGTTCAGTATTAACCGACCTGCGCCCGTTTGCAGCGCGATCGCGTCAAAGTTATACACTTCTTTACAACAAATGGCGCAACGATTTGGCAAGATCCAGTTCATTCCAGGTTTAACCTTGAGGTAGCGATCGCAGGTGGAGTGCCCTTGAAATCACTGAATTCTGTCTTAAATAGTGTGCAGCACCAGTACCAGCGGCAGGGACAACAACAGTTCCAGCGCGTGTTGCAATGCTGGGCAGAAGTGGTGGGGCCAGTCGTTGCCGCCCAAGCTCGCCCTGTGAATCTGTATCGGGGCGTGTTGAAGGTTTCCACCTCTAGTGCCGCCTGGTCACAAAATTTGGTGTTTGAGCGACAACGCATTCTGCAGAAGCTGAATCAGGTGGCAACGCTAGAAATTACCGACATCCGATTTTCGCCTGGTCAATGGCATACGCCTGCCGTCACCGCTTCGCCGGGAGCGCAGTTGCAACAGGAGTTATGGCAAGCTCACCCCAGCCGTCACCCGGATGCGGGCCAGGCCCTGCCGCGATCGCCCCGCAGTGCGACAACCGCCGATCGCGCTACCCCAATCACGGCGTTTCAGGAATGGGCGCAGGTGATGCGATCGCGATCGCGCCAATTCCCCCTCTGTCCCCAATGCCACTGTCCCACGCCCGCTGGTGAATTGCAGCGGTGGCAAGTCTGTAGCATCTGTGCTGCCAAACAATGGGCTGCTCCCCCTCGGTAAAAAGACTGAATTAAGCACTTAATGACGGAATTGTCATCATCTTAGGGGGTCTTAATCTCTGTAAGATTACAGTTCGTATTTTCCCCTACGTATTTTTAGTAGTTTCTTTAAAGAGATTCAAAACTACTGAAGTTTACGGATTCAACAGCGAAAAAGTGCAGGCTAGGATCGCAGCACAGGATTTGCATCATTTCAATCGAATTCGCTTCAAGTTTAAAGTGATCCCAGGCTGTTTTTTCCGAAAAGCAGCTCATTTCTTGCGAATTCATTCCAGCAGTAGCAAGTATCTGATTGCCTGATTTTCGCCTAATTCTGAAGACAATCTAAAACCGTTTGAATTTATAAAATCGCCAAAAAGTAGAGCGCATGAAGGCTCCAGGCGACGATGCCGGAATTTAGACCTCAGATTTTAGGTTGAAAATGAATTCATTACCCATGCTTCGTTTGAGAGACCGTTTTTATGACACCTAGTTCCGCCGTGATCTCCGCCTGCCGCCACTGCCAGTTCTATGCTCCAGAAGGGCGGCGGGGTGGACATTGCCGGAAGTTAAACGTGTCGGTTCAGAGTCGCTGGGAAGCTTGTAGTTTAGGGGTGCCGCCGTTCGCTGCCACCTGGCGGGAATTGGAAAGTATTGCCATCTGGCAACAAAAAGTGTTGTCCCATGACGAACTAGCGCTGGCGGTGGAAACTTCCATCAGCACTGGTTTCTTTGAAGAAAATGAGGCGGCTTCGGTGCCCGTGTTGTCGCGGCGGACGTATCCTGTTTCCCGCAGTGTGTCTTAAAACATCGGGGATCAGCCGCTCAAACCCTACGGGAGCCAGGGATATTGCCGGAAATTGGGCGATCGCTTTTCCAAGAAGGCTTGCTTGCCCTCGGCTCCTTCAGCCGTCATGTAATACAGTAAGGTGGCATTTCCGGCTAATTCCTGTAAGCCTGCTTGCCCATCACAATCGGCATTGAACGCCGCTTTTAAGCACCGAATCGCGATCGGGCTTTTCTCTAAAATTTCTTGCGCCCATTGAATCCCTTCGGCTTCCAGTTGCGCCACGGGCACAATACAGTTGACTAACCCCATCTCCAACGCCTGTTCAGCATTGTATTGGCGACAGAGATACCAGATTTCGCGGGCTTTTTTCTGCCCTACCAGACGTGCCAAATAACTGGCTCCGAAGCCGCCATCAAAACTGCCGACCTTCGGCCCCGTTTGTCCAAACACCGCATTATCGGCGGCGATCGTCAGGTCACAAAGGATATGCAGCACGTGACCGCCCCCAATGGCGTAGCCTGCAACTAGCGCGATGATGACTTTGGGCATGGAACGGATCAGTTTTTGCAAGTCCAGCACATTCAGCCGGGGAATGCCAGCCTCATCCACATAGCCTGCCTGCCCCCGGACGCTTTGATCCCCGCCGGAACAGAAGGCGTATTTGCCATCGGTATGGGGGCCAGCTCCCGTAAACAGGACGACCCCAATTTGCGTGTCTTCCCGCGCATCCCAAAACGCATCGTACAGTTCCACGATGGTTTTGGGGCGAAAGGCGTTGCGTTTGTGGGGGCGATTGATGGTGATTTTGGCGATGCCATCGGCCTTGTGATACAGAATGTCTTCGTAGGTTTTGACGGGTTGCCAGTTAAGTTGCATAGGGATGAACGGCCAGATTGGCCGCGAATAGACCTAGATTATTTTGCCGCGATCGCGCATCCGCCTTGCGATCGGTCGGAATTTCCAAGACTCGAATGCCTGTGGTTGGGAGGGTCTGGAGCCGTTGGGCTAACTGCTCCCAGGACGCGATCACTTCATGCGTCACGCCATAAGTTTGACAGAGGTAGCGGAAGTCAATATTTTGGGGCGTGCCGAAAAAGGTTTCAAAGGGGGGATCAAATTG
>JAIXVO010000061.1 GCA_027482985.1 Cyanobacteriota bacterium | reverse complement strand
TGACCCCAAGCTGGTGCTCTGGGCAGACCCCGACTCGGTACAGGTGATCGCTGGGGTAGCGGCCTCGCCAGCAGCGGTTTAGTTCGACCTATGAACCCCTCAGGTTAGGGCATTGCTGCATAAGGGTATGAACTTACCTACAAATCTGCCACGACCAAACGCATCAACATCCGGCGCGATGCGGCAGGCACACCGGTTTGGCAGCGCAACTACTACGACCACATCATTCGGAACGAGCGATCGCTCCAGCACATTCGCCACTACATCACAAACAATCCTCTAACCTGGGCTGACGACCAACTGCATCCATGCAACCCATCAAAATGGTGATGACTACAGGCACAGGCTCCAAAAGCTGCACAGCATTAAAAAGCTGAAACTGCTTCATGATCAGCCTTCTACGCGATCGGGCTAAGTTGGACTCTAGCGCTGGCAAACTTGCTGCCCTGCGCTGGGCCAGCATCAGGCTAACCCGTCGAGGCAGCTCCTCGAGGCGTTGCGCCAGCCTTAGCCAATAGTGCGATCGCCCCCCTGAGCGCCAACTAGTGGGGCGCTGGGCTGCCCGCACCGGGGGGAATCAGCTGGCCATTGAAACTCAGCGGGGCCGGTAAGCCAGCGAAGGTAAGCTCTCCCCTGAGGCTGTCTGCCTGGTGGGTACTGGCGATCGCCACCCGCTCGACCGCCTGGCCACACACCTCCAACGCCGGGGCTTGACCCGCCAAATCAAGGTCGGGAGAGCGCCATCTGCCGTCTAGGGTGAGGGGGGCCGCCCCGGTCTTAGGGGGCGGCGCGTCGGGGCTGGCGGCTGTCAGTGCTCCGTTCACAAAAATACCCGATTGCTGAATCCGCAGTTGCAGGGCTGGCGGCTGCGGGCAGGGCTGGCTAGGCTCAATTTGTAATTGGTAGTTGCCCCCAATGGCGGGTGGTGCCTGTAAACGGGCATTGCCATAGCGGGTGACGGCACTAAAGAGGGTTACTACAGCGCTAATGGCAACTCCATAAAAAATAATGGACTTTCGATCAAAGTGGCTCAAAGCGCAATCCTCAACATACAGCAGAAAAACGGTGGTCTCATCACGCCATAGAACAGGTCAGGTCAAGTTGACCTGACCTGAAGCCTTGAGAATAGAAGCCAAGTGGGGAGAGCTAACCTGACGATATTTTCGAGTAATGAGCAGCGACGAATGGCAATGGTTAGACAGGGCATCGGCATAGCGCCCTAGGGTTTGGCGCTCTACCCCCCATTCGCGGCTGGCCCCGGCAATGGTCAGATCAGCGCCGCGAGACGCCTCGACAATCGCCGCGATCGGGTCATGGGTCGATTGGGTGGGGATTTCGATGCGATCGCGCATGCCAGCCTCCATTTGGGCCAGGATCGTACTAAATTCATGGCTCAAGGCATACTCACTGTAGTCATCAATGGCGAGCTGCAATATAGTGAGGCGACAGGTGGGTATATTCGCCACCAACCGCAGCCCTAGCTCTAGCGCTAAATCATTGTGCAGGCTAGGAATATACGGTACCAAAACCGCATCAATGGTGGTCAGGTTGCGACCCACAAACACAGCGACATCCTTAGGCATTGCGCTCAGCACCTGGCCGACCCGCCCGCCCAAACGATTTTGGTCAAATACAGGGCGGTGCCAACCCATCAACACTAAATCAGAGCGTTCCATCTGAGCAATTTCTGAGGTTTCCCGCGCCACATCATTGGTAACCCTAACCATCGGCACAATACTTTGCTTTGATTCGTAGACATCTAGGGTTTGAATCAACTGGTTAAGGGATTGTTGCCGTTGCCCCAGGAGGCGATCGATTTCGGTCGGTGTGGTCGAAAAGGCATAGTCTTCCTGCATTTCAACCAGATTTAGGAGGTTAACCCTGGCAGAGGGTTGATGGCCGACCAGTTTGAGGGCCAATTTGAGCAATTCCGCTTGGCTTTTAGGATTAGCGACCGGCACAAGCACCCGGTAGGGTAGAATTTCTGGCTCACCGTCTTCAGGCTCAGCGTCTAAAACATCTAAACGCATGAGCCGCTTAGGGTAAATCAGCTCTAGCAATGGCGAGGTCATAAAGGTGGTGGTCAGGGCCATCATGACGAGCATGGTAAAGAGAAGCGGCGTCACGACCCCCAGCTCTAGACCAATATTGAGCACAATTAGCTCCGTTAACCCGCGAGTATTCATCAGCCAGCCTAGGGCTGACGACTCTCGATGATCAATGCCTGAAAACCGGGCGGCGACATAGGTACCCACATATTTACCGGAAATGGCGACCCCAATCACCAGCAGACACAACAACCATTTGACCGGGCTGTTGAGCAGACCCACCTGAGTTTTTAAGCCGCTGTAGGCAAAGAATACCGGCAACAAAAAGATCAAAACGAAATCTTCGGTTTTCTCAGCCAGTTCTCGGGTCAGACCCACATTTTTGGGCATCACGGCCCCGAGTAAAAATGCCCCAAAAATAAAGTGAATACCAATAACTTCTGTGATTAAGGCAGAGGCCACCACCGCCATGTAAATGCCCGCCACGAGCAGTTGCGATAATTTGCCCGTGCGTTCGTAGTGTTTGGCTAGTTTACGGAAAAATCGCTGCGCCAGCGTCACCATCAGGCCGATGTAAATCAGCGACCAGAGGATGGTCGGTACGGCACCTACCATGGTGTTGGTACGGGTCACGGCGATCGCCAGCGCTAAAACACACCAGGCCGTCACATCATCTACCGCAGCACAGGTCAAGGCCAGGGTACCCAGACGACTTTTTTGCAGGTTATTTTCGGTAATAATACGAGCCAGCACCGGGAAGGCCGTGATCGCCATCGCAGCGCCGAGAAATAAGGCAAAGGCTGTAAACGAAACAGCCCCGTTTGACACCAGGGGGTAAAGTAAAAGCGCCAAGACACTCCCCATAGAGAATGGCACCAAAATGCTGACGTGGGAAATTAAAATGGCAACATCGAGATTGCCCTTGAGGTACTTGGGATTGAGTTCAAGCCCAATTAAAAACATAAAAAAGATCAGCCCAATCTGGGATAACACATTGAGCGACGGCATAATTTCTGCCGGGAACAGCGTGGCCTTCCAGGCGGGAGCTAACCAACCCAACAGCGAGGGGCCGAGCATAATTCCAGCGACAATTTCGCCAATGACCAGGGGCTGTTTAATCTGGCTAAACCCGTACCCCATCAGCCGAGAGAGGCCAATAACGACCAAAATGGCCACTAAAACGTGAATAACAATTTCCGTTTGACTCATGTAGGCCTCATATCGTCGCGGGGTAACGTAAACTCATCCACAGCCTACGCATTCATAGGATCTTACTAAAGGTGTCAAGAGAGAGAACCCTACCTCCGGCAGAGCTATGGGGAGCCGTTTGCCTCCAGTGGTTGGTCAGGCAGTACCTTAAAGCAAACGAGATTATGGGGCAAACGTTCCAGGATCGGGTGATCCGCCCGAGCCCGACGGCAAGTTTTTCGTCGCGATGATGAACTACAAAAACGCCTCAGCCCCCCACGGGGGCTGAGGCATTGGATTGACTGGGTTTGAGGGGCACGCTTCGCGCTGCCCCTCCTAAGTAGGAAGGCGCAATTAAATATAAAACCTGCGTAGGATGGACAAAGCATCGCGTGCCC
>JAIXVO010000755.1 GCA_027482985.1 Cyanobacteriota bacterium | reverse complement strand
TCTTCCTGCAACACTTTCGCCGTCAGCAAGGCCACGGGAATGGTGTGAGTGCGGGGGTCAGCTTGGAGCACATGTAAGGTTTCAATCCCGCCCATGCCCGACATCGTTACATCTAATAAAATGCCATCGGGTTGCATGGTGGCAGCGAGTTCGATGCCTTCTTCGCCGGATGTTGCGGTCACGACCTCCCACTCGGCAATATCTTCTAAACACCCCTGGATAATGGCGCGAATATCCGCCTCATCATCAACCACTAAAACTCGTTTAAACGGCACTTTAACTTTGCTCCTGTATTGACTGTGCCAATCACTTGGGGGCTAAGACCAATGCTGGGAGGGAACGGCAGACAATGGCAGCGTAAAGTAAAACGTACTGCCGACACCCAATTCACTTTCGACCCAGATTTTACCACCCTGATGTTCTACTATGGTGCGGCAAATTGCCAGGCCCAACCCCGTCCCTCCTTTTTCGCGGGAATCGGAGGCATCGACTTGTTGGAATTGCCCAAAAATACTTTCCAGTTGGGCGGCAGGAATGCCGCGACCCTGGTCTTGGACGGCAAAGAGGACGAGGGGCCGGGAGGTGCTGGCAGGGTGGGGGGGCAGTTGGGCGATCGCCTCGGCCTCAGCCACGATCGCCGCGCGCAGCCAGATGGTGCTCTCGGCGGGTGAGAATTTGATCGCATTACTCAGCAGATTGGTCAGGGTTTGGATGACTGTATCGCCATCGGCCCACACTTCTGCCGTCGTCGCTTCTACCACCAGCCGAATTTGGTGCTGGTCGGCTTGCCCCCGCATCGCATCCGCCGATTGTTGGAGCAGTTCTGCCGCTTCCCATTGTTTCCGGTTGAAGTGTACCTGCCCAGATTCCAACCGCCGTAAATCCAGGATATCACTCACCAGGCGCACCAGGCGATCGCTCTGGCGCGCCGCGATCGCAATCATTTCCTTCATTTTTTCGGGCTTTTTGTCATAGACCCCGCCGGCAATCAAGCCCAGTGCCCCGCGAATGGAGGTGAGTGGCGTGCGGAGTTCATGACTGACGATGGAGATGAATTCCTGCTTCATTTGATCCACCTGCCGCTGTTCGGTGGTGTCCTCCACCATGCCCACAAACATTGTGATCTCACCCTGATCATTGAGGATGGGGGCACTCCGAACCCGGGTATAGGTGACCCGATCCTGGCGATCGCAATAGCGCAAATCGTTGAATAAAACTTCACCCTTCGCCTCTACCACCGCTGCCCATTCAGAAAATACCCACTCGCGATCGGCGGGATGGATAAACTCGCGCCAGCCTTCGCCTAATGCCTCCGCTTCGCTACAGCCGACAATTTGTTGATAGCGGCGGTTGGTGTAAATACACACTCCTTGCGGATTCGAGAGGAAAATCCCCATGGGAGAAAAATCACTGAGGGAGCGAAACATGGTTTCACTTTGGCGCAGTGCGGCCTCAATCCGTTGGCGTTCCTGCTCAAACTGCTTGCGGATAGTGATGTCATTATTAATCTGCAAAATTTTGATCGCTTGCCCGTGGTCATCTTTTTGGAGCACCCAGCGGCTGGCAACCTGAATGGGTTGCTGGTTGCGGTGTTGTTGTACCAGTTCGCCTTCCCAGTAGCCGCGACTATAGAGTTCAGCTTGGATCTCTGGCAGGGGCAGGGGATATTGGGTCTGCAGCAAGGTGTCAATCGGTTGCCCCAGGGTTTCGGTTTTGCTCCAGCCATACATGCGCACAGCACCCTGATTCCAGAAGGTGATGGCAAAATTCAAATCCAACGTGAGAATCGTGTCATGGGCGAGATCGAGCAGTTGGGATTGTTCCCACAGCACGAGTTGGGTTTGTTGCTGCTCCATCAGGGTTTCCATCAGGCGGGTGTTGACGACCTGCAATTCAAGCGTCCGTTCTACGACGCGTTGTTCCAGTTCGGCATTCAGCGTTTGGAGGGCAATTTCGGCTTGTTTCTGGGGGGTGATGTCGATCTCGATGCCCACTACTCGCTGAGGTTGCCCTGTGGCATTCCGAAACACTTGGCCCAGGGTGGCAAACCAGCGGATTCCATCAGGCCGCTGGACACGAAATTCCAGCCGCAGGTCAGAAGTTGTACTGGCGAGTGTGCGGGCAATTTCCGCCTGCACCCAATCGCGATCGTCGAGATAAATCAGAGCTAACCAGTGCTCATAGCTGGGGGCGATCGCGGAATCGATCTGATGTAGCAGGTAATACTCTGGCGACCAGTAGGAGGTGTTGGTCTGCACATCCCAATCCCACACGCCGGAATTACTACTCACCTGAGCCAAGCGCAACCGAGCATCGCTTTGACGGAGAGCAGCTTCCGTTTGCTTCCGTTCCAAGATATCTTCAAAGGCACAGACGGCGGCAATCAGGGTTCCGCTTTGATCGTAAATGGGCGCAGCACTGACTGATAGCAGGGTTTTTGTGCTATCACCCCGGATATATTGCATCTCTTCGGCTTTCACGACTTCCTGCTGGATCAACGCTCGCACCAAAGGATATTCTGCGGTCTCGTAGGGTTGACCATCGAGATGGAAGCCTTGATATTGGTCATACTCCTCCAAGTTGCTGGCAACTAAGGTGGGATGCCGCAAGAGCCGGTGGACGGCTTCATTCTGAAACGTAATGGATCCTTCTTCCACCGCTGCCACCATCACCCCGACGGGCATCTGTTGCAGAATTTGGGTGAGGCGATTGCGTTCCTGTTCCAACACTTGCAGCAGTTGTTCCACTTTGCTGCGCGTCTCCTGCTCCTGCTGCAACAGGGCTGTCCGCTCCAGTTCGGCCTGTTTGCGCTGATCAATTGCCATAATCGTGCCACTCATCCGGAGCGGTTGCCCCTGCTCATCGTAAAAGGCATGCCCGCGACCTTCAACCCAATGCACGGTGCTATCCGGCCAAATCACCCGATATTCGTGTTGGTAAGGTGTATGATTTTGCAGTGCTTGGGTGATGGCGGCATTGAGGCCGTCCCGGTCCTGGGGGTGCATCTGCTGATCAAAGGTTTCGTAGCGCCCATCAAATGAGCCAGGGGGTAATCCTAGCAGGGTTTCATGCTCCGGCGACCAGAGAATTTCCCCCGTCACCAGATCCCAATCCCACAGCCCCATGTTGGCAGCATTCAGCGCCATTTTCAGGCGATTGTGACTGTCTGCCTGGATTTGCTGATTGAGCTTTTGATACTGGCGATTGCTGACTCGGAGACGGGCATTGATCAGGCTGATTAACAAGGCGATGCTCGCAAAAATGCCTAACCGCAAGACATCATCGGGGTCAGTGCCCCAAAAGGAGCCATAGGGCGGGATTAAATAGTAGTTGAGCACCACCGTTGAGAGGACAATCGTGACCATGCCTGCTCTCAAGCCGCCATAGCTGGTGCTGACCATGACCGCAATGTAGAAAAAAGCGCCGATGGTACGGATCAGTAAGGGCTGGAGCCAGAGACTGAGTTGTAGGGCGATCGCCGTGGACGCGATCGCCACCCCGTAATACCGTAATCCTTGTGCCACTTTCAAGTTCATTGCCATCCCCTCTCGCTGGTTCTATGTCTCAAGTCGTCCCAACCGTTGCAAAATTTGTGTGATGAGCAGCGGAGCCGGCACCGCTTTATCTAGATAGGCATCGGCTCCGGCGGCATAGGCTTTCGTCACGCAGTCGCGGGTACTGTGAGCCGAGAGAAACAGCACCTTGAGGGACTGCCACTGGGGATCGGCGCGGACAACCTGGCAGAGTTCCAGCCCATCAAACTCCGGCATTTCTAGATCTAAGATGAGGGCCTCTGGTTGGCAGCGGCTGAGGGTTTGCAAAAAGTTTTCGGGTTGGCTGGAGACGGTCACCTGCATCCCGCGATCCGTCAGGCGGGTGGAGAGTTCTTGCAGGAACGCGGGGTCATCATCCACCAGCAACAGCCGATCGCCTGCTGGTGAATGGGGCGATCGCCGCAGTACGGTCATGATCGTGTGCAAGATTTCGACTGCGGGTAGGGGTTTCACCAGAAACGCACTCACGCCCAACTGGGCCGCCGCCACGCGATCGCGCAGTTCTTCCCGTGCCGTCAGGATAATAATGGGCAGTTTGGGCGATCGCTGCTCCAACTCCCGCATTAAGGACAAGCCATTCGCTTCCCCCGGAAAGTTGAGATCTAGCACAATGACCTGGGGGGGGCGCTGCTCAATCATCTGCTGCGCCACGGTCAGATCGGTGGCAATTTCAACCTGCAAATTCCAGGCGATCGCAGCTTCCCGCAGGCGATCAGCGAGAGCCAGGTCATCATCCACAATTAACACCTGAGCGGTTTTGCTGGTGGATGGTGCGGGGTGATTGACTGGAGCCGCTGGGGGAGGAGGCGAGAGTTGAGCCTCGGCGATCGTTTGTTGGAGGAAGGCGACACAAGCTCTGGCGGTGTCAAGCTGCGCTGGGTCGAGGCTGGTGGCTTGCATCAACTGCTCCAGTTGGCGGGCTTGCTGAGCGGCGGCAGTGAGGCCAAACATCCCCAAAGAGCCAATCAGCTTATGGGCAATCTGCTGAATTTCTGGCATCACACAACTGGGCGTGTAGGGTGCCAGGGTTTGCACCTGGTCACTCAGGGTGTGAATCCGCTCCTCGTATTGCCGTCGAAATTGCTGCCAAATTTTGGCAGTGACGGCCTGGGCTTTTTGCTCGGCAACGGTCAGCCGGGAGGTGCTCGGTTCTGGCGCGGCCGGGGTCGCAGCCTGCGGCGATCGCAGCCGATAGCCCAACCCATGCACGGTTTCGATCGGATCCTGACTGCCTGCCGCTTTGAGTTTCTGCCGAATACATTTGATGTGCGTACTGACGGTTTCTTCTCCAGGGGCTTCGGCAAAATCCCAGAGGAGATCTAGCATGGCGCGGCGGCTATACACGCGTTGCGGATTCAATAGTAGTAACTCCAGGAGGCCATACTCCTTCAGCGTCAGATTCACGGGTTGCCCCTGACAGGTGAGTTGGTTGCGCTCCGGTTGCAGTTCCAGGGTTTGCCAGCGAACGATGGGCGGAATCGCTTTATCCTGCCGCACCAAAGCACGAATCCGCGCTAGCAGGACTTCTAAATCAAAAGGTTTGGTGACGTAATCACTCGCACCCGCATCTAACCCTGCTACCTGGGCACCGCTACTGTCCTGTCCGGTTAACAGCAGAATCGGATTTTGGAACCCTGTACTCCGCAGTTGACGACAGACGGTCAACCCATCAATCCCAGGCAAGCCCATATCCAGCAAAACCAAATCATAAGGACAGACAGCGGCAGCATCTAAGCCCTGTTCTCCGGTCAGGACATGTTCTAAACTCCAATTTTGGGTTTTGCAAACCTGGGTTAACACGAGACCAATCGCGCGATCGTCTTCAATCAGCAGTAGTTTCATGCCCAAAGTCTTTCCTGCCCCTGTAAAAGCAATAGATGTTTAATTATTGCTGGTTTCGCCGTGAAATCGATGATTTTGGAGATTGAATTCAGACCTTGGGCACTTGTTTTTGAGATGACCATCAAATAGTAGCGCTTCAAACTAATTTGAGAAACTTCAAAAGTTCTTCAAAATTCACTCCTAGATTGAAAGTCAAAGCGAATCCTGAATCGCTTGGCTGAACTCGCTGGCTTCAGCACTTGATCTCATTGCGTAAAGCAAGCATCGCCAGCGTTTTTTTATTTTTGACTGCGATTGATAGTGGCTGCGGCGATCGCGGGGATGAGTGCTCATCTCCGTTCGTTCTGGTCTTGCTCAGTCCAGCCCACCAGTTGTCCGCCTTAACCCCTCAACCCGCTGTCTCTATGCAAGCGATCGATCAACTCTACCAATGCCAGATTCCCGGTGAAGTGTTTGGCCTCTGGACACTGCAATGCCGATTACGCATCTTCTACCCCCGTCCTGAAATTCAGACCGTCGTGATTACCGACATGGGCTTTGAGATGGGCTGGTTCATTCCCTATCTCGTCGAACGGTTGATGGAAACGATTGTGACCGAGTTCCAGTTGGAGCCGCACAAACTGATTTGGATTGAACATTACACCCCGTCCTTCAAAAAGCCGACCAGCGGTGATTTTAGTCAAGTCACAGTGGATTGGTGCGAGGGGGTCGCGGTTAATCCTCACTGGTGTGCGATCACGCCAGCCACAGCCGATCGATTGATGCTTGCCCCCGTTTTCGCTGCTTAGGAGTTTGAGTGTCATGAGATTGGTGCCGCGTAATTTCCTGGATAGGTGTTCCTGGTCACCAGTGAAGCCGCAACATGGGTGGATGGTGGGGGGAATCCTGCTGGTGGCGATCGCGCTATTTGACTTTTGGCAATGGGTGCTGCAATCGTGGTTTCATGGGAGTCCGCCGCTGCTGTCGTCGCCCTGGAATGATCGCTGGTTGCGGCTCTGTGGGTTGAGTTTGGGAGTGTATCTTTGGCAAGCCACTCAATCCCGACAACGCGCCCAACAGCAGCAAGAGCAACTGCGAATCGAAGTGCGGCAGTTGCAGCAGGAATTGTGGACGGTGAAGCGGCGGGAGCAGGCTTTGCAACAGGCGAAGCAAGCGGCTGAAGCGGCTAATCTCGCTAAGAGTGCTTTTCTGGCAAATATGAGCCATGAACTGCGCACGCCCTTGAATGTTATTTTGGGATTTGCCCAGCTGCTGGCGCGCGATCCAGCCTTCAGTGCCGAACAGAAAACAGATCTACAAGCGATGCGCCGCAGTGGTGAACACTTGCTGCTCTTGATTAATGATGTGCTGGATCTGGCGAAGATCGAGGCGGGGCATACCGCGATCGCGGTGACTGAATTTGATTTGCCAGCCCTGCTCCAAACCATTCATGCCATGATGCTGGAACGGGCCTTGAACCAGCACCTCGAACTGGTGCTAGAGATTGCGCCTGATGTCCCTCAATGGGTGCGTTCCGATCCGCAAAAACTGCGCCAAATTCTGTTGAATTTAGTCAGTAATGCGATTAAATTCACACCCCAAGGCACTGTCACCCTCCGTGTTCGCCTCGCCCCCCGGAGTGATTCACCCACGGCCGTACGTGCGACTGCCCTCAGCAGCACCTCGCTGCTTTTAGAATTTGCCGTCATTGATACTGGCGACGGCATCGCTTTAGAAGAACAGCAGACGATTTTTGAACCGTTTGGACAAACGATGGCTGGCCAGCAAGTCGCTGAGGGCACTGGATTAGGATTGACCATTACGCAGCAATTAGTGCAGTTGCTTGAGGGTACGATTACGGTGCAGAGCCATCCCACGACAGGGAGCAGTTTCTTCGTCACCCTGCCCGTGTTGGCCTCGGCTCAATCGCCGTTAGCGCCCCCCGCCAGTGAACAGGCGATCGTAGGGCTGGCTCCTGGACATCCCCGCTACCGTATCCTGATTGTGGAAGATCAGCCTGAAAATCGGCTGCTGCTGACCCGGATGCTGGCCCAACTGGACGTAGAGGTGCAAGTTGCCGCAACTGGGATCGATGCCCTGCATCGGTGGTCTACCTGGCATCCCCATTTGGTTTGGCTCGATATTCACCTCCCAGGGCTGGATGGTCATACGGTTGCGCGTCACATTCGGGTGCAAGAACAGCGCCGACAGACCGCCCCCCTCTGGCAGCCCCGCCCCCGCACGACTTTAATTGCTCTTACTTCCCATGCCACCCCACAAGATCGCACCTTAGCGCTGGCGGCGGGCTGCGATGATTATCTCAGTAAACCCGTCCAGACCGAAGATTTGTTCCTGAAAATGGCGCAACATCTGGGTTGCCATTACGTCTATGCTAACTCTGAGGTCCCGCTTGCCGCTCCTCCCCGCTTGCCAGCACTGCCCTCCTTGCAGCGGCCACTCTCCCCGCTGGAACAGGGTGCCCTGCCAACTGGTTGGCTCACTCACTTGGAACAGGCCGCGATCGCCGGAGAACCGCCGCAGTGCCAGCATTGGGTGGCACAACTGCCGCCCCCTTTCGCGCCCTTACAGCAGGGTCTCACTGACCTGATAGAGACCTTCCAATTTGAGGAAATTCTGGTGTGGGTGCGCTCCCACGCTCCAGCTTAGGACAGCGAACTGCCTGCCAAGTGCCGTCCGCGATCGCCTTACCGCAACGTCTGTAACCCCTGCCATAAGCCCTGACAAATCTTTGCCATGAAGTCGAGATCTAGTGTTTCCAAGCGATCGCTGGCTTTGTGGTAATGGGGATTCCGCATGAAGGCCGTATCCGTCACCATGATGGCGCGATCGCCCTGATCCCAAAAGGGCACATGGTCGCTCAAGCGGGTGGCCGGCACCACTTCCCCGCGCATCCCGGCGGGTAACCATTGGCTGGGCACCCCGGCGCGGTTGAGATGGTGATTGAAATGAAGTAGATCGGGAACGGTCGGCACATTCCCAATTAAGCCAACGAAGTTGCCTGTACTGGGGTAAATCGCTTTCATGGCGGCGACTGGATACTGTTGCGAGTTGGGTGCCTGGGTGCAGTAGCCCAACATTTCGAGGGATAACATGACTCTAATTTTTTGTTGCTGTTGATGCAGGGCAGCAGCGTAGTGAGTACTCCCGACCATGCCGTACTCTTCCAGGTCAAAGGCCACCAACTGGACCGGATAGCGGGCGGGTTGCATCGTCAGCAACCGGGCTAACTCCAGCAGGGCGGCCACCCCACTCGCGTTATCATCGGCTCCCGGCGTGCCAGGAACGGCATCATAATGTGCCCCAATCAGGATGCAATCCTGGGTTGACTGTGTACCTGGGAACGACAAGATCAAATTGGTGTGGGTCTGCCGTTGATGCTCAAATTCGTGGGTGTCCACCGGCCCCCACTGGCTCAACTGCTCCCGAATGTACTGCTGCACGTAAAAATGTCCGGCGGTGGACAGGTATGGATCGCGTTCGCGCACCAAGTGTTGCAGGTGAGATCGCAGGCAGTCTTGCAGATCAGCCGTAGGCATGGCTTACTTCACGAAGGGTTGGGTTTGAATCGTGTCCAGGTTAAAGTTTTGGCGGGCGGCGGGGGTGGTGGCGATACCAGCCAGGAGGTCTTTCCAGGCGGTGGTGAGGGTGGCATCCTGGGGATTTTGTTGGCGGAGTTGTGCCAGGGTGGTGAGGGCATCATACCAGAAGCCATTTTGGGCATAGGCGATCGCATTCGGGAGCGCTGGATCGGCAGTCAGTTGACGGGCGATCGCGGGTGGCAGGGCATCCCGCACCACGACGGCTTCCACATTAAGATTGTCGCTTGCTGCTGCCGTCGCCCCACCCGCTTTACAGCTCACGGTGAAATACCAGCGATACCGACTGCCGGATTTCAAAGCGGGAGCGGTGGCGGGCAGGGGGATGCCAAGAATGCCAGCCTGAGTCGGTAAGGTGACGGCGGTTTCGTAGAGGAGATTACCCGTCGCTTCTTCTTCTAAAGTGAATTTGGCGGGGATTTGGCGGTTCGCATAAGGCACATAGACCCAAAAGGTGGGGCGATCGCGACTGGTGTAGCCCCAAACATTCACCATTGGGGGGAGATTTTCGCGCCCTTTTTCATACGTTTCCTGAAAGGGCACCAGCGCTGTCAAGGGCACCGGAGTCGCCGGACAAATTTGACTGCCACCACTGCGACTCCCACCCCCCCGATAGCGACCTCTGGGAGCGGGACCAGACACTTCCCGCCGCACATAGACGATCGTCGGGCCACTGCGGGGAGTAGTGGGCGGCAATTGGGCTAGGGCTGGCAGTCCCACCAGTAAGAGAGCGATCGCCTGACCCCAAACTCGAACTTGTCGCCATTGCCATTGAGTGTTCATCGCCTGCCGTCCTAACGAATATCCGTTGATTGTAAGGAGTATTGAGATTGACGCACTGCCAGCGCTGTAGTGCCCAGTGTCGCCAAACTCCCTGCCAGTATGGGCGGAATTAGCGGCCACCAGCCCCCCCATAGAAAGAGAATGCCCCCACAGACCAGACCCAGACCAGCCGCCCCCACACTGATGGCGATCGCCGCTGTCCACCAGGGAGAGACTTTCACCAGACGACGGAGCAATCCCGCCCCGCCCACCATCGCGATCGCCCACGCACCTACCCAAACCAGTTCCCAGCCACCGGGCAGTTGCCACAACAACGGGCGACCATCCAGGACGGCACTCAGCAGTTGACTCAACATTTGGGCGTGCAAAAAGACACCGGGTGTGCGGTCATCCAACTGATTGCCAAAGGGGGTTTTAAAGAAATCGTCGCGATCGCGGGCACTCACCCCGATCAACACAATCCGTCCCTGGATCAAGGTTTGCAATGCTTGAGCACTGGGGGGCTGATCCGAAGCCAAAAACCAACGTAACGGTTTCGCGATCGCCACGCCTTTGGGTGTGGGTGTGGCGCGGTAGTTCAGCAAAATTTGGGTACCCGCCGTGTCGGTCTGTCGCCCTTGATAAACACCAAACTGGGACGGCAAGCGGCGAAATCGCACCGCATAGGGATGCCAATCGGTAGGCAAGGGCACCAAGCCAGTGGGACGATAGGCATGGGCGGCAGTCGGCAGGTTGGGGGTAGTCGCTACCCGGATGTTCAGATCTTCACCCCACTCGGCAGCAATTCCGGTTTGCTGACCATCCAGGTAAGGTTGCAAATAGCGCAATGCTAACTCCAGATTGAACGCGGTGGGCACCTGACAGCGAGAGTCCGGTTGACTGGTGGCCGCGATCGCTAGCACCTGCCGCCGCACGACTTCATCCGGGTCGATCACGAAATCGCTAAAGCCAACTCGAAAACTCTCCGGCGGAATTTCCGGTGGCGGCGCGGTGCCGTAGGGGTTGGCCTGGTCATACCCAATTTTGCAAATGGCGATCAGGTTGGCATTATCTCGCAGTTGGGTCGCCAGTTGAGGCAGTTGGGCGGGCGTGTCGCGATACACATCCAGCCCGATCGCCGCCGGACGTTGAGCCTGAATCAGCGTCAGCAAGCGGGACAAGTTGCGATCGGAAATGGAAGTGCCTTGCAATTTCTCGGTTTGCGATTGCAGCCGCACATCTTCATCATCAATAGTAATCACTAACAGGC
>JAIXVO010000303.1 GCA_027482985.1 Cyanobacteriota bacterium | reverse complement strand
CCCGACAATACGTTTGATGCGGCGACGATGGGCTATGGGCTGCGCAATGTGCTGGATATTCCGCGCTGTTTACAAGAACTCCAGCGGGTGCTGAAGCCGGGAGCAAAGGCAGCGATTTTGGATTTGCATCGACCCACGAACCCGCTGGTGCGATCGTTTCAACAGTGGTATCTGGACGCGATCGTGGTGCCGATCGCCACCTCCTATGGCTTTCAGCAGGAGTATGCTTATCTAGCTCCCAGTCTGGAGCGCTTTCCTACAGGTGCCGAGCAGGTAAACCTCGCTCGGCAGGTAGGGTTTTCCGCCGTCACCCACTATCCCATTGCCGGGGGTACGATGGGGGTATTGGTTGTCCAGAAGAATTAGCTGCTTGAGTGGTCGCCTTGGAACTCTCTACCCTCTGGTTATTTGTGGCACCGCCCGTAGTGGGTGGCATTATTGGTTACTTCACGAATGACATTGCCATTCGCATGTTGTTTCGTCCCTATCGGGCGTATTATGTGGCGGGCAAGCGGGTGCCCTTTACGCCAGGGTTGATTCCGCGTAACCAGGAGCGACTCGCCAAGCGAATTTCCGACACCATCATGGGGTCATTGTTAACGCCGGATGAATTGCAAAAGTTGGCGCGGCGGCTACTTCAACCGGAACGGGTGCAGTCGGCGCTGCTGTGGTTGTTGAAGCTGGCGTTGGAGCAGGTGCAGGCAGACAAGGAACAAAAAACCGCTAAAGTGGTGGCGAACATCCTGCGGGATCTATTTGGGCAGTCCCTCCCCCGGTTATTAAAAGTGTTGGCGCGGCGGGAAGACTTTTTAGAGGCGCAACTAAATCAAATTTTCGATCGCGTCTTGCTAGAATTTCAGCTCTCGAATGATCAGTCCGCGAAGCTGGCGGATTGGTTGCTGCAAGTCGTGATTCCGCCCGATGTGATTCGGCAAGCCTTGATCGACTTTCTCACCGATCGCAACATTCAGGTGATCGACGAAGGCTTTCGCGAAAAAACCAGCGGCACCTACTGGGTGATTGCCAATTTATTTGGGATTCGCAACGCTCTATTACGGCTGCGGGCGTTTTGTTTGGATGAGCGGGAAGCCTGCAACACGCGGCTGGCAGAACTGATCATTTCCCTCAATGTGCCTACCCGCTTACGGGAACTGCTGCAAAACCTCTCTCTTCAAAATTTACCCGTCTCCACCGTGCGGCAACTCCGCAAAACCCTCCGCGATACGGTGCGGACCTATGTTCAACAAGAAGGCAGCGACTTGCTACAAGAGTTGGGCAAATCGATTGATTGGGAGAATTTAGCCAGCGTGATTTTGAGTCGGCTGCGCACGTCGCCCGTGGTGAATGAATCGCTGGAAACCGTGAGTTGGGAACTGGCGCTGATTTTGGAGCGGTATCTGGAACGGGATCTAGAAAATATTGTGGCGCAAGCAATTCCCATCCTGAATATTGATCAGGTCATTATCGATCGCGTCAAAGCCACCTCAGCAGCGGATCTGGAAGGGGCGATTAATGGCATTGTCAAAAGCGAACTCCAGGCGATCGTCAACCTGGGGGGGATTTTGGGCTTCGTGATTGGGTTAATTCAAGCCGCCTCGCTCCTGCTGGGATAACTTCTACCCAGCCAGGAGCTTTATTTGGGAGCGCTGAGACCAGCGGCAGGAGTTAACAGCGGTGTCGTTTCGGGCGCGGTTACACGAGTTGCATATTGTCCGCGCGGGGTCACCACCCATTGGTTATAACCATGCAAATGATCGTAAAACGCCACCAGCGAGATCGCATTTTTGAGGGTGGTGTAGACAAAGATCAGGATTGCATGTTGGGCAAAGTAGAGCGTCGGGTAACGAGTGGCAGCGACTTTCATCGTCACCGCAGTTTGGTAAAAACCGCTGAAGAAGGTAATCAGTGTACAGAACCAGAGGTAGGCATTATCCGACGAAGGGAGATACCCGTGAAAGAGAAAGAGGCTGAGAATCAAGGGCAAAATTTGCAGCGCAAATAGGGAATAAATTACCCCGTAGTAAAGCAAGTACGTCCAGTACAACTTTTGGGGTAACGAGAAATATTTCGACTTCCAGACTCGCCGCTGATAGATGAAACTGACTTCCAGCCAACCCTGCGCCCACCGCTTCCGTTGAAACCAGAAGGAATCAAAATTCATCGGCGCTAATTCGGTGGCAATAATGCTGCGATCGTGAACAATCCGGTAGCCGCTGAGCAAAGTCCGCATCGTAGCATCAATGTCTTCGGTTAAGCGGGTCGGATTAAACCGAATCTGCTTTAGCACTGCGGTGCGCCAAAAGCCATTGGAGCCACCAAAAATGGTGGAATCGGTCAAAAAAGATTTTGCCGGATGGCTCACTCCATAGAGCGACTCAAACTCCACTGCAATATTTTGGGTCAGGAGATTGAGGTCATGATTGCGAATCACGTTGCGCCCCTGCACCACATCGTAATCCCGTTCCAACCAGCGCCACGCCCGCAGGAAACAATCGGGGGCCGGATGATGATCCGCATCTAAAATCCCAACAATTTCTCCCGTCACCAGTTCCAGCGCCGCATTCAGATTTTCCGCTTTGGAATGACTGCCCTCTACCCGCAGCAGTTTGAGTTCCGGATGCAGTTCGGCAAACGCTTGCAGATCATCCTCGATCGCCAGATCGTAAGGCGTGTTATAAGCCAACACCACTTCTAATCCCCCCGTTGGACGATGCAACGAATTGAGGATATGGCGCAGAGTCTCAAAAATGATGTCCTGCTCATTGGGCAGGTAAGCCGCCACCAGCAAAGAACAGCGGGGCAGGGGCGTGATTGGGTGGAACCGCCGATCGCCCTGCATCTTCAAGAGACGCTTAAAGGGACGTGTGCAGCGATCGCGAAACGTGGGTGCAGTCGGCGCAGCGGGCACTGCATACCGACGAAACAGGGAATGACTGCCCTCCAAAATAATCATGATCGAACTGATCAGAAAAAAGGTGGCGATCGCCATGTGGACATCCACCAGCTTCAACCCGCCCGCCCGCAAGCAGTAATAAAAAATGGTGGGAACCCCAATCATCACCACATGGGTATAGATCAGCTTATGTAGATCGCCTGACCACTTCTTCACTTCAGCCATCCTCCAATCATTAGGGTGAATCGTTGAGTCATTGGTATATAACCACCTGAAATCGTTTAGTGAATCCGCATCAACAACTGTCTTTTGTCATCGAAAAGACGGCTCACTAGGTTCCAGGTCATCTTCATTCACCCACAGCGATCGCTGCCCATCACTCACTTGACAGAGGAGAAACTCCTGCTCATCCCATAATTTTTCGACTTTCAATACCGTCCAACCGGTTTCACCCTGGTACACCACTGCATCTCCTACACGTAAATCCCACACTCTCCGTGGCAAATCCGGTGATGTTGACAGGACATAATCGACATCCCGCACTATCCCCATCACGAGTTGTCGCATCAGGGGCATCAACGCATCCACAATCATCGCCAGAATCAGGGTTCCCACCAGCATCACAGGCAATGACAAAGCATATCGTGTTGCCTGTCCCTGAACAATCAATTGCAGCATGCGGTCAACCACCAACCCATGCAGCAAAAAGTAACTAAAGGTATGTGACCCCACGGCAATCATGCCAAAGGCCAGCCATTGCCAGCGCGTCAGCCAGCGAGATAGGGTCAGGCAACACAACCCCAACCCGATCGGCAGCAGCAAATCCGCAAAAATCCAGCCCACATAGTAAAACTGACTGATAAAGCCCAGCCCATAAAGCGGAATGCCCACCAGTAAGGCGCGTTGAGCCGACCAGTAAATCGGCCCCACCCCCTGTAAAAATGCCTGCCCCACCACCATGCCCAACACGAATGTACTGAGTTTGGCGAGGAACAGCGCAAAAGGATGCCAACCCATCGGGCTATCCCACAACACGTAGTTGGGTTGCCCGCCAAAGACGAAAATCGACAGCGCCCGATAGGCCAGCGTCACGCCAATACTGACCGTGAGCAGATTGCTGGCTCCCCACCGATGCAACAGGTGCCACAGCGCGGGAAAGATCAGAATGAAACTGATGATGAGAGACACCAGCCACCAGGGGGCACTGGTACTCATTAATAAATTGCCGTTGTAAGTATAGGTGAGTGGGTAACTCAGGGTCGCGAAGATATACCAGGGATTGGGCAGGTAGGTTTTGGTGGCGATCGCGATCGCCCACAGCACCGGATACGCTAACCAGGCCACCGTCCAGAAGGGCCACAAGACCCGCCCTAATCGCCGCCGCCAAAATTCCATTAGGGGCAGCGGTTCTCCCCGCAACGAGAGCATCAGACTGAAACCACTGATCAACACAAATAAATCAATGGCTTGGAAGCCAAACCAGGCAGGCAATCCCAAAATTTTGGTCAACAGCCCCATATCAGGCAGATTGCTGGTAATGGCCATGAGTTGGCTCAGGTTTTGCGGCAACCCTGTCGGTTGGGGTGTATAGGCATAGCCGGAGTAGCGCAACTGCGCATGGTAAACCAGCAGCGCCGCAACCGCAAAAATCCGGATTCCTTCTAACCAGGCTAGACGCTGCGATCGTTCTACCCTTTGATTAAACATTTATGGTGTGTCTCTGAGTGATTTAGCTGCTAGTGAGGGAGGTGTGGAGAAGCGTTCACAGCCAAAATTCTAAAGTGCTCACAAGTGTAGTCCTGGTGGACAACTCTGACCCATCGCTTAACTTTGGCAACAGGGGACGCAAATTTTATATTCCTTGATCAACATTTTTAGCAAAATCCTTTATCTTTTTAATAATTGTGTTTGTCATTATTTTGACCTCATTTGAGATTTATATATTTCTTTATAGTTTACTGCGATCGGTTCGGTCTCGTGGCATGCAACACCGGAATTGGGGCGAAGCTTGAGCTTGACCCAAAAAACACAGCCAACGTCTAAGTGGAGTAGTAATCTGGGAATGAGAGCCCTGGTCTTGTAGTTCCGAGTATGAGTGGTGGTATTGCTGTTGTTGCCTCAATTGAGTGATGCCGCTTCGCAGCTCATGCGCTTTGCTTAATTTAGTAACCTGTTGTCTGTTCGGATCCTATGTCTCAAATGCCAGCCTCAGACGCCGATTTTTACTTTTACCAGGGATTGCAACTCCATCACGGATGTGCCTACGAAGATGCAATTCTCAGTTTTGACCGGGCGATTCAACTGAACCCAGGTTGGCACGAACCCTGGTACCACAAAGGCATGGCATTGTGCGAGAACAATCAGTATGCCGAAGCGGTTGCCAGTTTTAATCAAGCGATTTATTTGCAAGAACATTACCCCGAAGCCTATAACAGTCGTGGTATCGCCTTGTTTAATCTGGGCAGTTACGAAGCCGCGATCGCCAGTTATGACCGAGCCATTAAACTGCGTCCTGAATTTCATCAAGCCTGGTTCAACCGGGGCAATGCGCTGGATAAATTGGGCTGTTACCAAGCCGCTGTCGAGAGTTATGATCGCTCCCTCACCCTCGAACCTGAATACTCGAAGTCTTGGTATAACCGAGGCATTACCTTGGGGAAGTTAGGTCAGTTCGATGTCGCGATCGCCAGCTACAACAAAGCGATCGAGTTTCGGCCCCATTACTCCAATGCCTGGTATAACCGAGCGAATATTCTCCATCGGCAACAGCGCTATGCGGAAGCGATCGAAAGTTACGAACGGGTCGTCTCGATCAAGCCCGATTGGTATGGTGCCTGGTATAATCTCGGCAACTTGTTACATAAGCTGAGCCGCCATGAGGAGGCTATTACCTGTTACACCCATGCCACGGAGGTGGCAACAAGCTTTTATGGGGCCTGGTATAACCGGGGGAATGCGCTGGATGCCCTCGGTCGCTACGAGGAGGCAATTGAGTGTTATCAAAAGGCGTTGCAACTCAAGCCGAATTTGCGGGAAGCCTGGTACAACTGGGGCAGCACCTTGCACAAGGCAGGTCGCTACGAAGCCGCGATCGCCCGGTATGATGAAGCGATTAAACGCGACCCCAAATTTGCCAAAGCCTGGAGCAGTCGAGGTTCGGCTCTACGCAAGCTAGGGCTCTACGCGGAAGCGATCACCAGTTACGATAAAGCCGTGCAATATCAGCCCACGCTCTATGAAGCATGGTATGGGCGCGGCATTTGTCTGGGTCATTTAGGGCGCAATGAAGCGGCGATCGCTAGTTATGACCGTGCTGTTGCCGAACAACCTGACTTTTATCCCGCCTGGTATAGCCGCGGTGTCTCCTTCAGTCATTTGGGGGATTATGAAACCGCGATCGCCAGCTATGATATCGCCCTCCAAATTCACCCCAACTTTCCAGAAGCCATCAGCCGCCGCAATTTGGCTGTAAATCAGACGGCTCCACCAGAGTTGGCAGGCGATCGGGACGAACCCCGTGAAGGTCATTTAGACCCCCTGCCCAATTCCGCCGATATCCCTGCCGATCTGGTGGGCGAACCCTTCAATTCCTAAGCCTAATTGGCTTCATTGAAACTTCAGATAGTTCTGCTGTAATTGTGCCAATTCTAAGAGTAGACAATCCCCACAGGTATGGGTGCGTATGTTTGACTCGGTCGGTTGGTACAGTGACAGTAATCCTTCTTCCCCAGGTGATCCGCCAGCGGGAGCGATCGCTCAGTACGATAAACTCCTCGCGGCGCAACCCGACCTTTACGAGATCTGGACGTATCGAGGGTATGCCCTGGAACGTGCGGGGCAATTGCGAGAAGCCGTCGCGAATTTTGACCAGGCGTTAAAAGTGCAACCAGAATATGTGCTGGCCTGGCATGGCAAAGGGATGACGCTAGCCAAATTAGGGAACTACGAAATTGCTCTAGACTGTTTAAATCGGGTGGTGAAACTCGACTCCCACAACGAGCAGGGGTGGTCGAACCGGGGCAATGTCTTGCTGCATCTGCATCGCTTCGAAGCCGCCTTGACCAGTTTCAACCGAGTATTGGAATTGACTCCCAGCGACTATAAAGCCTGGTATAACCGGGGCAAAGTCTTGACTCACCTGGGATATCTCTACGCCGCTTTAGCCAGTTTAGATAAAGCCGTTGAGATCAAACCAGATTGTTTTTATGCCTGGAGTTATCGCGGGGTCGTGCTGACGAAACTGACCCAGTACGAAGAAGCGATCGCCAGTTTCGACGCATCCCTCCAGGTTAAACCCAACAACCCCGATGCCTGGTACAACAAAGCTCGGTGCTATGCGCTCCGAGGGGAAACAGAGGCAGCCGTGAAATTGCTGTATCAGTCGATCAAACTCAACCCTACTCTGTATCTAGCGCTGGCAAAGGTCGATCCGCATTTCAGCCATCTATTCACCCAGGATCAAATGCGCTCCCGCTTTCCTCCCCGCCAACTCTCGCAACTCAGCAGTGAGTAAGCCGTCGCAAATCTATAATGAAGGCAGGTTCGTCAGGTGTCATCCTGGCGTTTGCCCCCAGTAGGAAGACTATGAACACGGCAACCGAATTTTTAACGCCAGCCGAATGTGCCGAGGTGGATCAAGCCTTACTGACATCCCACGGCAAATTCACGACGCGGGTGGCCATTTATGCCCTGCGATCGCTCAAGGCCATTGCTGCTTACGAAAACCGAGCGATCGCCGAACTCGCACCTCAGCAAATTGAAGATTGGGTCTATCAGGACACGAGTTTGCAGGGGGGGATAGACTTAGACGACAATGGCGAATCCATGCGCAAGTTTCGCCAGTTTTTTGCCAATCTGGTGATTGCCTCCACCAAACCCCTGACCCAAGCTGCCGCCGACCTCAACCTGCCCATTGAACAACTAACCGTTGCGCAAGTGATCGCCTGGTTTGAAGCCGATGCCAAGAAGCGCTTGAATCAGGACTAGATCACGCTGCCAGTGAGATTGGGCGGTTGAGCGGCAGGCGCACTTGAGGGGCAGCGATCGCGTTACTG
>JAIXVO010000128.1 GCA_027482985.1 Cyanobacteriota bacterium | reverse complement strand
GTGCGTTACGCTAACGCTAACGGCACCCTACGGGAATCGGCGATCTTCATGACATCTGCGGCCACGCGAGATGATTGAATAGAGGGATCGCTTGGAGAACTTGCTGCCATGGCTGCCCTAACTTATCAAAAACTGGTCGCGAAACAGTTCAGCCCCGATTTCCAAAGTGCGATCGCGGTAGAAACCGTACCGATGCCAGTACCGCAAGCGGGTGAGATTCTGATTCGGAACAAATTCGCAGGCGTGAATGCCGGATTTGATACGTTGTTGTGTCAGGGCAAACTGCCCTACGTGCACCTGGAACTGCCCTGTGATTTGGGCGTGGAAGCGGTGGGAGAAGTCGTGGCGATCGGGCCAGGGGTGACGGATTGGCAAGTGGGTGATGCGGTGGCGACGATGGGACGGGGCGGCGGCTATCGCGAATATCAACAGATTCCGGCAGCGGTAGGGGTGAAAATTCCGGCAGCGATGCCCGAACTGCTGACTCTCATGCCGACGGGGATCTCGGCCCTGGTGGCGCTGGAACAGGCGGGAGAAATGGGCACTGGGGAAACGGTGTTGGTGACAGCGGCGGCAGGGGGAACGGGACATATTGCTGTCCAGTTAGCGAAATTGGCGGGTAATCATGTGATTGGCACTTGCGGTTCTGCTGCTAAAGCCCAACTGTTGCAGGAATTGGGGTGCGATCGCGTGATCAATTATCGCCAAGAAGATTTGCAAACGGTGTTACAACAAGAGTATCCGCAAGGTCTGAATGTCGTCTTTGATTGTGTGGGTGGTCAGGTCTTTGATTGTTGTCTAGAACACTTAGCGGTGCGGGGGCGATTAGTGATCGTCGGCTTCATTTCGGAATATGCTAACAACCCAGAGCGCGTGACTCAGCCCCGTATTCACCAACACTTATTTTGGAAAGCGGCATCGGTGCGGGCGTTTCTGATGCCTCATTATGCCAAACATATGGCAGCAGCCCGCGATCGCCTGTTGGCATTGTTTCAGTCTGGACAGTTGCGAGTTGTCATTCATCCCACCCCGTTTCGCGGGATTGCCTCGATTCCGGCAGCAGTGAATGCGCTCTTAGCAGGGCAAACCATTGGCAAAGTGGTGGTGCAATTGGACGACTCTCTACCTTTGGAATGATTTTGGATTCACCAAAACCCACGATAATCCCAAGCAAGGGGCGTTTTCAGTAGGTGTCAATCTGTTTAATTCTGACCGCTGATGTCGGTCTTCGTTGAGCTGCGAGATTGGTTCTCGGCATTCTCCTATGTCGTTGTTATGAAGTGGTTTAAGCACCTGTGTTTAACTATTTACCGCCGCTGAACGAGCATAATCTACCTTACCCCGATACGATTCATCCCATTGTGGTGCATTTCGTCATCGCGATGGTGTTATTTGCTGTGGTTTGTGACCTCGTTGGCTATTTCACTAAAAACCCCAAACTCTACGAAGTGAGTTGGTGGAATTTAGCATTTGCTACGGTTTCGATCTTTATTGCGATCGTGTTTGGTCAAATTGAAGCTGGACTTGCTGAACCCTATCCCGCGTCTGTATCTACCTTGAATGCGCATACGATTTTAGGTTGGTCTTTATCGGCAATTTTAGCGATCGTCACCGCTTGGCGTTATGTTTTACGATTGCAGGAAAAACCGCAACTACCAGTCCCTTACCTAGCGGTGAGTGTGTCGCTGGGTCTCTTAGTCTGTCTGCAAACCTATTTAGGCAGCTTGCTGGTGTGGGTCTACGGCTTGCATACGATCCCTGTGGTGGATGCCATTCGAGGAGGGTTGTCATGAATGCCGATTTACTGGAACAATGGCAATCTTTGGGCGCGAATGGATTGCCTTATATTGTGCCGATTCATCCTAATTTGGTGCATTTAACATTAGGGTTATTCATTGTCGCGATCGCCTTTGATATCGTCGCCACTTTGTTCCCGCTAGAAAAGTCTGTCTTCAAGTTTTTTGCCCTCCCTGTCACCCGCTCTGCCCTATTTGATGTGGGCTGGTATAACCTTGTGGCGGCAGCGATCATCACCTTTTTTACCGTCATGGCAGGACTGTTTGAAGTCTCTCTTGCGGTTCCACTCACAGATGTCAAAAGTGCCTGGGGCTTGCAGGCATTAGAAACGATGATCTTGCATGGTGTCGGTGGCGTGATCATTCTGACCCTCATTGTTGTGATGACTGTCTGGCGGGGATTTCAGCGTTATCAATGGCGCAAGGATATGGCGCAACAGGTGCAATGGAGTTATCTCGCGGCTGGGTTGATTGTCTTTGCGCTGATGTTTGTCCAGGGTACGCTGGGTGCCCATCTGGGTGGTGAATTCGGCGTTCATGTGACAGCGGATCAGTTATTGCAGATGGGCGCAGATTTGAATCAACTGTAGGAGTCAGAAATCGTCCCAATTGCAATGACAAACGCGATTCACAAGATTAATGCTGTAGGGGCGAATGGTCATTCGCCCTTACCAAATCCGCCACGATCGCAGGCAAGTCGGGCAGATATGGTGAAGGTAGCAGGATTGACTTTATGTTGAAACTCCGAGCGATTTTAATTTTGTCGATTTATGCCGTCCTCGTGACGTTAGCGAGTGTGTGGATGGCAAAACAATCCTACGCCTGGTTTCCCCCCGAAGCATCGGCAGAATCTAAGTTACTGGATGATCTGTTTAGTCTGTTTACGGGCTTGGGCACCTTCATTTACCTGGGCGTGATCGGACCATTCTTATACTCGCTGGTCTTTCATCGGGCGGCGAAATACGACTTGAGTGATGGCCCCCCAATTGAGGGCAACAAGTGGCTGGAAATCATCTGGACAGCAGTGCCCTTGGTTTTGGTGTTAACGCTGTCCTTTGTCAGCTACCGGACCTACGACAAAATGGCTGTCCGGGGACCGATGGAACTGGTGCATTTACATCTGCCCAACGTCGTCCCCGCCGCCTATGCCGAACCTTTTGACAGTACGCCACAGCAAGAAATCCAGCAGGCGCTCGAAACCGCTCCCGTCGAACAAATTGACGTACTGGCGAAACAATGGGCGTGGGTCTTCCATTACCCGGAGGCAGATGTCACCAGCACCGAACTCCATTTGCCCGTCGATCGCCGCGTCAAATTCTCTCTGCGATCGCAAGATGTCCTCCACGGCTTCTACATCCCCGCCTTTCGCCTGAAACAAGATGTGGTGCCCAATCACGCGATCGATTTGGAACTGACACCGATCAAAACAGGCACCTACCGCCTGCGCGATTCCATGTTTAGCGGCACCTATTTTGCGGCGAATCAGGCCGATGTCGTCGTGCAACCTTATGCCGACTACCAACAATGGCTGACCACTGCCGCCACCCAAGCCCCCACCCCCGCCTACAATCAAGCTGCTTACGAATACAGTCGCACAGGCGATCGCCGAACGGGTAACACGAAACCCAAAGTCGCCGTTCGCGGCTGGGATACCATCCCCCCCGCCCCTCCACCCATGGTCAATTACGCCCCCAAGCATGAAGTAAATAGTCCGCCAGCGTAGAGAGGCGCCAGTTGTAGGTTGGGTTGAACACCGTGAAACCCAACACCAGCCTTGGACTTGTTGGGTTACGCTGCCGCTAACCCAACCTACGCAGGCTGATTCCTGGCACTGGGCGTGGCATTTGGACAAAGATTGGAGTTGATTGCAGAAGTTGCCTGCCAAATGCCGCGCCCCTACGGGTTTTCCTTCCTCTCCCTCCCTCCCCTTCCCTTCCTCTCCCTCCTAATTCCTTTCCCCTATGACCAACCTCTCCTTAGACCCCCCCATCTCTATCGTTCGCGGCCAACCGCAGCCGGGGGCACCGGATAATTGGCGGCGATTTTTTACGTTTAGTACAGATCACAAGGTGATTGGGGTGCAGTACATCGTGACTGCGTTCGTCTTTTTCCTGATTGGTGGCATTTTGTCGATGATTATGCGGGGTGAACTGATTACGCCAGAAGCGGATCTGGTCGATCGCACCGTGTATAACGCGCTGTTCACGATGCATGGGTCAATCATGCTGTTTATGTGGACTTTTCCAGTCTTGGTGGGGCTTGGGAATTATCTGGTGCCGTTGATGATTGGGGCGCGGGATATGGCCTTTCCCCGTCTGAATGCGGTGTCGTTTTGGATGATTCCGGTGGTGGGCATCCTCATGCTGGCGAGTTTTTTGGTGCCGGGGGGGCCGTCGCAGTCGGGTTGGTGGGCTTATCCGCCAGTGAGTCTGCAAAATCCGACGGGCAATTTGATCAATGGGCAGGTGCTCTGGATTCTGGCGGTAGCGATTTCTGGGGTATCCTCGATTCTGGGTGCCGTGAATTTTGTCACGACGATTTTCCGGATGCGGGCACCGGGGATGACCTGGTTTCGCACGCCTGCTTTTGTGTGGGCAGTCTTGGCGGCGCAGTTGATTCAGTTGTATGGCCTCCCGGCGTTAACGGGCGGCGCAGTCATGTTGTTGCTGGATCTCACCCTCGGCACCAGCTTTTTTGCCCCAGAACGCGGCGGCAATCCCATTCTGTATCAACACTTTTTCTGGTTTTATTCTCATCCCGCCGTGTATGTGATGGTGTTGCCTGTGTTTGGGATATATTCCGAAATCTTGCCCGTTCATGCCCGGAAGCCGTTGTTTGGGTATCGCGTGATTGCTGCCTCCTCGCTGCTCATCACCGTGATTAGTGCCTTCGTCTGGGTGCATCATATGTTTGCCAGTGCCACACCCGGTTGGATGCGGATGTTCTTCATGGTGACGACGATGCTCGTCGCGGTTCCTTCCGGCATCAAGGTGTTTGGCTGGGTCGCGACGATTTGGGGCGGCAAAATTCGGTTCACAACCCCGATGTTGTTTGCCCTGGGCGGCATCAGCAATTGGGTGTTTGCGGGCATTACCGGGATTTTCTTGGGTTCTGTACCCATCGATATTCACGTTAACAACACCTACTTTGTCGTGGGACATTTCCATTACGTGCTGTATGGCGCGATCGTCATGGGCATCTACGCCGGGATCTATCACTGGTTCCCGAAAATGACGGGACGGATGTATTACGAAGGCTTGGGTAAACTCCACTTTGCCCTGACTTATATCGGGACTGCCCTTACCTTTCTGCCGATGCACCCCGCTGGCTTAATGGGAATGCCGCGTCGAGTTGCGTCTTATGACCTGGAATTCGCTTACTGGAATGTGATTGCCAGCATTGGCGGATTCCTGTTGGGACTCTCAACCCTGCCGTTCCTGCTGAATATGGTGAGTTCCTGGATTCGGGGGGAAAGAGTCGGCAACAATCCCTGGCGCGCCTATGGGCTGGAGTGGTTGACTGCTTCCCCGCCCTCCGTTGAGAACTACGAAGAAACGCCGATCGTGATTTCTGGCCCTTATGGCTACGGCGGTAATAAACCTTTAGTCGAACATGCACCCAATCCCGATTTGACAGACTTTCCGGAGTCGTTTACCCCGCAAGAGCAAGCATCATGACAGTCGAAAGAGTGATTGCCCAGGATATTGAAGCCTCGGTGCGCGAACATCAAGAACACGATGCCGCTGGCAATAGTAAGTTTGGTTTCATTGTGTTTCTGCTCTCGGAAAGTGTAATTTTTCTGAGTTTTTTTACTGGTTATATCATTTACAAAACCACGACTCCCGATTGGTACCCCCTCGGTGTTACCGGACTGGAAACTCGCGAACCCTTAATCAATACGATGGTACTGATCTCCAGCAGCTTTGTGATCTACGTTGCCGAACGCTACCTCCACGATCGCAAACTGTGGGGCTTCCGCCTCTTCTTGCTCGCAACCATGATCATGGGCAGTTACTTCCTGTGGGGGCAGGCTGTCGAGTGGCGCGGCTTACCCTTCACCCATCAATCCGGCTTATTCGGCGGCACCTTTTATTTACTCACCGGGTTTCACGGCCTACATGTGCTTACAGGAGTGCTATTGCAATTGATCATGCTAGTGCGATCGCTGATTCCCGGTAACTACGATAATGGTTATTTTGGAGTCGAAGCGACCTCTCTCTTCTGGCATTTCGTCGATGTAATTTGGATTGTGTTGTATACCCTGATTTATGTTTGGCAGTAAATGGGCGGGCAAGATGCCCACCCCATAGTCGGAAAGGGTTTTGTTACCCTGATGGAAGTTGTGCCGACTGCGTGACCCATGAGACGACTGTTATCCCGCTGGGGGGCGATCGCCCTACTCCTCTGCCTGTTATCCTGTACCGGACGACACCCCACCCCACCCATCACGCGATCTCCCACTCCCCCCGCCGTCGAAACTGCCACCCCCACCATCGCCGCTCCCCAACTCGCAGCCCCCACCCAGGTGCCGCAAGTCGATCCTGAGCGTCTCCTCACCCATTTGCAAACTCTACAGGGCGATCGCTTCACCGCTCCGGGGCGCGATCGCGCCCGTGCCTACCTGGTGAAGACCTTGAAAGACGCTGGTTGGGACGTGACCACACCGACTGTTCCCGGTGGCGCGAACGTCGTGGCGCGACAACCGCAAGTCTCCCCCAACACCCCGACTGTCCTCGTCGTCGCGCATTTTGATACCGTCGCTGGGTCGCCTGGAGCCGATGACAACGGAACGGGTGTGGTGGCAGCGCTGGAAGTCGCCCGCTTGCTGCGCACCCGTTCTGCACCACAAGCTTTAGCGATCGCCCTCTTTGACCAGGAAGAAGTCGGGTTAGTCGGCAGTCAGGCATTTACCCGCATTCCTGCCAACATCGAGAATTTATTAGGGGTGATTAATTTGGAAATGTTGGGCTATACCTGCAACACCCCCGGTTGCCAAACCTACCCGGAAGGATTACCGGTCACCCCGCCCAGCGATCGCGGCGATTTTTTGGGCATCATTGGCGATCGCGAACACGACTACTTGCTAAAAGCCTTTCAACTGGCACACCAAACTACTTTGCCACCGATCATCACCATCCCCATTCCCTTCAAAGGACTGCTCACGCCCGATGTCTTACGCAGTGATCATGCTCCCTTTTGGCTGAAAAATATTGGCGCTGTCATGATCAGCGATACTGCCAATTTTCGCAATCCCCACTACCATCAACCCAGCGACGCGATCGATACGCTCAACCTCGACTTTTTCACCCAGGCCACTCAATTAGTCGTCAATGCCACCACTGTCCTGTTAGATAGCAAACCCGCCACAGCCAAAACCGCCAGCTAAAAGACAAAATCCTCAATCCGTATTCGCAACATCCTAGGTGACCTCTTGGCCCTGTCCCAACAACCCACCTCCTCGGCTTCTGTCCTCTGCCCTATGGCAACCAGATTGGCGGCAATACTTGACTGACCAGATCACGCAGCGATCGATTCACCGTTCGAGCGATCGCGATGTGGGGTTCGTCCAGTTCAATCGGAAGGATGGTGGCGGGGGAGCCGTGGCGAAGGTGGGCGATCGCGCGGTTAGCCGCTTCCAGCCCGGTGACGTAGGCTTTTTCTTGTGACCAGGAGCCGTGGCGGGTGACAATCCAATCGCCGCTCATGAAGACGTTGGTGAGCGGGGTGGGTCCCGGCAACATGGAGGGATAACTGCCGGGGGAGAAGTGGGTCACGGCTTTGGGCAGGCGGATGACGCTGGAATCGATGATTTGCACATCCCGAAAAGCGGGGATACAGGTTGCCAGATCGCGCTGAACTTTGGCGATGAGGTCGGCATCCGACATCGGTAACAGCTGGTTGGCGTGATAAAAATCGGCTTCGATGACGCTACCGGGAGCATCGCGCCATTCGTCATGGAGGGCGTTCAGGTCGAAGAACGTCCAGCCCGTGGTGGGATCAAACCCGAAACAGGCATTGGAGGGCAGGGGCACATTGACTTTGCGATCGCACCAGATGCGCGTCGCTAACACATCGATCGCCCCCAAATTCATCACATTGCAAAACTCTGGAAATTGGCGCAGGGTGGTACTCTGGCTGATGATCTTTTGCATCCCGGTGATGCCCACCGCAAAAATCACCGCATCCGCCGCAAACACCTCTTCCCCGCAGACCACACCTGTCACCTGGGGCTGACCGTTCCCCGTCGGAGCCAACACCACATCCGTCACCCGTTTTTGCGTCAGGACTTTGCCCCCCGCCTGCTGAATCCGTTCCACCCAGGGGCGAAAGATGCGATCGCCCACCGTCCCCCGACACCAAACCACATCAAAATCCGGTTGGTGCGCCAGGATGAAGTAGTACAGCATTCCCAACGCCGCCGCTGCCGAACACTGTTCCCCCGGCGCAAACAGCCCCACCAGTAGCATCGGTTCAAACGCTTCTTTGTAGAGTCGGGCCGAAACGCCAAATTGTTTGAACAACTCCCGCGCCGTGACTGCATCATACCGTCGCCACGCGGCATCCGAGTTGTCGAAGTCGATGACGGCATACAACAGCGGCAGGGCAGATAGGCGATCGCTCAGGGGCAGACGTTGGAAGCGGGTATAGAGAAAGGTACCGAGGGGCGTGGGCAGGCGGGGTTCTTGCTGGAAGATGGGCGACTCGACTTCTAACCCAGCGGGAGAATATTGGGACGATCGCGTCCAATCAGTGAAGGGATCGAGGCCCAACTGTTGCACCAGCGAGAAAATGTTGCGGTAGGGATACCAGAAGCCATGAATGCCCGCTTCCACCGCTCGCCCCTGCGCCGTTTGCCACCCCGCCACCAGTCCGCCGGGAGTGCCGCCTGCCTCCAGTAAAGTCACCTCATAGCCCTGCTGCGCCAGATGGTAAGTGGCTCCCAATCCTGCCCATCCCGCTCCCACTACCACAACTCGCCGCTGCGTCTGTGCTGCACTCATGAATGCTCTGCTCCCTCGTCTCTGCTTTCTCAGCATACGCTGTCTGCTTTCATCGCAGGCGATCGGTTGACTATCACCAGCCTGTTCCCGATCCGCCATTATCAGAGGGCGATCGCGACTGGGTGCAACAGTGCGTGACTGGACAGGGCGAAAATCAGTAGAACCTAGACAGCAATTGACCCTGCGTAGGGGCAGGTTTCGCCACAGCCCTAATGCGAAGCAATGATTCTGGTGCTAAACCTGCTCATACAGAGATTACGTTTGTTAGTAGTAGCCTCAGTCTATGATGATTTCGTAGGATGTGAGAATTTTGCGAGGTTAGTGGGTGGTTTGGTTGGTTAATGCTTCAGTCAATTGTTGGTCTTGTTGTTGGTAAAGCGTTTGTTCAGTTTGGATGAAAATTGTGGCTAAAGCATCGTAGGCTTCGGCCCAGGCCGCAATCACATCATCCGTTGCCGCTTCTTGCAACACGTCTTTCATCGCCTGTAACAGCTTTTGCCCAATCAAGGGATATTGTTCGGGTAGAATACGGGTTTCGACATGGCGATGGGCAATGTGTTGCACAGCAGCGGCTAACTCATCTAATCGATCAATATGGGTGGCATAAGCATACACGGCTGTCGCTAATTTGTGAGCCTGACCACCCCCATCTAAATGTTGCATCCAGGTGGTTTCAAACCCCAATTTATAGTCGGGTCGTTCGGCAAACGTAATCTCATACATCCGTTGAGTAATTGCTTCTCCCTTCTCTTTCAAAATGGGAGCCGTTGCTTTCACAATATCAATCGTTTTTTGACTCACCATGATGTATCTAGCCTCCTGACGGGCGATCGCTGCTTTGGATGATCTGGAAAAGTGGCAGGCAAAAAAGAGCATTTTGAATATAATAGCGGCTCTTGTCCAATTAGGATTGCACGAGAGCCGCGATCGC
>JAIXVO010000809.1 GCA_027482985.1 Cyanobacteriota bacterium | reverse complement strand
GAGGGCACCCACAAGAGGTGCCCCTACACTCGGAAATCCAAACTGTTTTTGAGGCGATCGCGGCAGATTGGCTGGCTTGCAACCACCGCAAACGCGATTGGCAAAAATTTTTAGCAGTTGGAACCAGCCATACTTTGCTGCTTTTTCTGCTAATCATCTGGCATCATGATTGTTAGCGAAAAGTTCAACATTGATGGCATCTCAGATTAATTTCCAAGATAATTGTTGCGATCGTTTCACTGAACTTCGCGAAATGTTGTATCACTGTAGTCGTCGGGCATTCTAATTCTTAAGGACGTTGCGGGGCACCATCAGTATGAGACAGTGGGCAATCCTGATTGGGCTAAATCATTACCAGATGTTTCAACCGCTGAATTGTGCGCAGCAGGATGCTCAAGCCTTGCATCAATATTTGATTCAGCAAGCCGGATTTCCGCCAGAACAATGTTTGCTGTTCACCGATACCTCGCCGCAAATTTCTGGTCGCCCCACGCAACCCACCCGCGCCAATTTACAGAGCTGGATTGAACTCCTTGCCCACCAATGCTTTAAACCGGGTGATCTGCTTTGGTTTTTCTTCAGTGGATATGGGGTCTGTTCCCAAGGACGCGATTATTTGGTGCCCCTCGACGGCGATCCCTTTGCCGTGGAGACCACTTGCATTCTGATGTCAGATATTTTTAGTCGGCTGCAAGCCTCGCTGTCGCCGGGGTTGCCCCTCGTGTTGCTAGACATTAACCGGAGTCAGGGTAACTTCTCGAATGAGCAGGTGGGCACCCAAACGGCAGTGTTAGCGCAAAAGTTGGCTGTCCCTGTGGTGTTGTCCTGCCAACCGGGGCAGTACTCCCGCGAAATTTCGGGGTTGGGACATGGCTTGTTTACGGTTGCCCTATTAGAAGCGTTGCGGTATCACCAGGCTGCTACCCCAGAAACGTTGATGCGATTTTTGTACGATCGCCTGCCAGAACTGGGTGAGCATTACTTTGTGCCGAATCAACAACCCCTGGCGACTTGTCCCCCAGAGCACCTGCATCAACCATTACTGCAAGCCCATTTCGCGAATCATTGGCAGAGCACTCAGAATGGCAATGGTCTGCCCGCCGCTCAACCCGTCGATGCGACCGCCTTCCAGCCCCTGAGTTTACAACGGGAGGTGATGCCAACTGCCACCGCGATCGCCGAACCCGCACCGCTTTCCCTTGAGCCTTCGCTCGGTTCCAGTACCACTCACTACTCCCCCCCGCCAGCAACGGCACTGAGCCCGCTCCCGCCAAATTCCCCCCCGCCCCCTGCTTCCCCGCCCCCTCCGGCAGAGTTGATTCGCAAGGAGCCGGAGCCAGTTGCAGAGACGCGATCGGCGAAACTCTGGCAAGCGATTCTGCTAGGCGGCAGTTTGCTCTCTCTAGCGTTGGTGGGCTGTGTATTATGGCGCAACTGGGCATCGATTTTAGGCCCTAATGCTGCGAGTCGAGCAACGGCGAGTGTTACGCCACCCCCTGAAACCCTGCAACCAACATCTGCTCCAGCGGCAAACCCGGCCAATCCTGGGCCGCCAGCGGCTCCGGTTAATCCTGCTAATTCTGCGTCCCCAACGACTCCGGTTGATCCAGCCAATCCCAAAGCCCTGACCTTTGTGCCCCCCCCAGCCCCCCCCAGCACTCAAGCGATTTTGCAACATGCGCGGCTGCAAGTGATGAGTGATCAGGCCACGCCCTACCGCAATGCGATCGATGCGGCGATCCAGATTCCCCCGGCAGATCCCCTTTATGCGGAGGCACAGCAGGATATTGCCAACTGGAGTCAACGCATTTTTGACATTGCCCAACAACGCGCCACGCAACAACAGTGGGATATTGCCATCATGGCGGCGGCGTTAGTTCCAGAGGGCGATCGCAAACTGCATCCCCAAGCCCAAGCCCTGCTCACTGAATGGTGTCCCTCCCTGCTACCCCAACCCGCAGACAACTTTACGCGGCAAAAAGCACGCGCCATTTGTACGCAAAAGCCAATTTAGCGGGGGCAGGGGGTAGAAGCCAGGAGTCAAAAGTCAGAACCCCAAATCATCCGTAGAGACGTTCCGTTGGAACGTCTCCCGTGAAATATTTGTAATAAGCGATGCCCCATAGCGCAGGGCATGATTGACGCACGATCGCGTTCAGGAGGGCAAAATTCATGCGGATTCGGGGCTTGTTTGTCAAACCGCGATCGCGGGAGCCAGTAGTAGCGCGATCGACCATCCATTTAATTGCAAGGCAAGGGATTGCGGGGGACGTGCAAGCGCAACCAGGAAATCCCCGGCAGGTATTGATTCTGGATTATCCAACAGTGGAGAAATTTGGGCTGCAACCCGGTGATTTACGCGAAAACATTTTGCTGGCTGCGGGGATGGCTGATTTTGCGTCGGGTCAGGCAGTGCAAATGGGTACAGGCTTGATTCGCCTGATGTTTCGCTGCGAACCCTGTCGCTTCCTGGAAACCTTACAAGTGGGATTGGCGCACCGGATGCGACAGGAGCGGGGCTGGCTGGGTATGGTGATCGCGGGGGGCGAGATCGCGCTGAATGAATCCGTAACCCTGACGGAACCCTGTTTTCCCGCTCTCAGTGATGGACTCAAGGAACGGTTTGCTCAGTTCGTGCAGACCATTCCCGTGGGGCGGGTAGTGCCCACACCAGATCTCATTTTCGCCCTGGGTGTCAGTCCGGCTTATTACCGGACGCTGCCGGGATTGATTCAACGGGCACCAGCGGATGTGCCTGTGCATCGAGTGGTGAAGCGCGATCGCACGTTATTTTTGTCACAACTGCCGCAGCAGGGCGATCGCCTACAGGCAGAAGGCGTTGCGATTGTGGCGGGACAGGTGCAGCCGCAATTCTGCTGGGCAGCGGCGCACTTTCACGCAGTCAGCCTTAAAGCATAGTCATAATGACTTCACTTTAGTTATACTGACGGCATGAGTTGTTCTTCAGGCAAAAGGATCTCGTCCTATGGTCAGGATTGTTGGATTGGCAGGCAGTTTGAGAGCCGATTCCTATAGTCAGCAGGCATTGCAGGCGGTGGCGCAGCGAGTGACGGCGCTGGGTGCCGAGATGGAAGTGATCGATTTGCGATCACTAACTTTGCCCTTCTGCGATGGCGGCGATGATTATGCCGATTACCCCGATGTGCAACGCTTGAAGCAGGCAGTCCGAGCCGCCGATGGGATTATTTTAGTCACGCCAGAATATCATGGCAGCGTCAGCGGCGTGTTGAAGAATGCCCTGGATCTGATGGGATTTGAAGAATTTACGGACAAGGTGACGGGATTCATTAGCGTCCTGGGCGGACAGTCGAATAGTAACGCCCTGAATGATTTGCGGACGATTACTCGCTGGGTGCATGCCTTTGCGATTCCCGAACAGGTCGCGATCGGGCAAGCCTGGAAAGCCTTTGAGTCGGATGGCACCCTTAAGGATGCCGCCCTCGCCAAACGCCTCGACGATTTTGCCCACAGCCTGGTGACGCACACCCAAAAACTGCGCGCCCCCCAAGCGATCGCCCAAGCTGTCGCTTAACGACATGGATGACCCGCCAGCAATTTCGCTGCCGGGTAAGATAGAAGCAGGTTACACTAGCGATAATGTCACTGCCTCGACACTTTGGGCTGCATGAATTAAGTCTGAAGGCGGGGAAATTTGCTGGAGCAGAAAAGGCGATTGGTATGAAAGGTGTCCGCGCAATGTCTCTCAAAAAGCACTCTCCCAAGCGAACCGCTACCCTGCGAGGGGCGATCGTCACAAGTTGGATGATTTTGCAAAGTTTGACGCTCGCTGTTCCGGCGATCGCCCAACCCGCAAAAGACGAAAACCTCCCGCCCTGCCAGCCGAAGAACTATACCTACGGCTGCTTACTGCGGGATCTCGATAGCGGCAAAGTGACTGATCTGGAAGTCGATCGCGTGCAAAAGGTGGCGCGGGTTAAGTTGCCGAATGAAAAGCAATCCGTTGAAGTGCCCCTATTTGACCAGAACCAGGAATTGATTGAACGCGCCCGCAGTAGTGGGGCGGCTGTCAATATTCAAGATTCCAGCGATAACAGTGCGGCCATGGGGTTACTCATGCACCTGTTGCTGTTCATGTTGCTCCTGGGCGGCTTACTGATGATCATTCGGCGATCGGCGAATGCACCGGGAGGACCGGGGCAGGCACTCAATTTTGGCAAATCCCGCGCTCGGTTCCAGATGGAAGCCAAGACGGGGGTGATGTTTGACGATGTTGCTGGGATTGAAGAAGCCAAAGAAGAACTGCAAGAAGTCGTCACCTTTTTGAAGAAGCCCGAAAAGTTTACGGCAGTGGGGGCGCGGATTCCCAAAGGGGTGTTGCTGATTGGGCCACCCGGAACCGGGAAAACGCTGCTGGCAAAAGCGATCGCGGGTGAGGCGGGGGTGCCGTTCTTCAGCATCTCCGGTTCCGAATTTGTGGAAATGTTCGTCGGGGTCGGAGCTTCCCGCGTGCGCGACTTATTCAAGAAGGCCAAAGAGAACGCGCCCTGCATCGTCTTTATTGATGAAATTGATGCCGTCGGACGGCAACGGGGGGCTGGCATTGGCGGCGGCAACGACGAACGGGAACAAACCCTGAACCAGTTGCTCACCGAAATGGATGGGTTTGAAGGCAACACGGGGATTATCATCATCGCGGCCACCAACCGTCCTGATGTATTGGATACAGCCCTGTTGCGTCCGGGTCGGTTCGATCGCCAAATTACGGTCGATTTGCCCAACTACAAAGGGCGGCTCGGCATTCTGGAAGTGCATGCTCGGAACAAGCGCCTGGCACCGGATGTTTCCCTGGAAGCGATCGCTCGCCGCACCCCTGGTTTCGCGGGTGCCGATCTGTCGAACCTGCTGAATGAAGCGGCCATTTTGACGGCGCGTCGTCGCAAGGAAGCGATCACGATGCTGGAAGTGGATGATGCGATCGATCGCGTCACCATTGGCCTCACCTTAACGCCGTTACTCGATAGCAAGAAGAAACGTCTGATCGCCTATCACGAAGTCGGTCATGCGCTACTGATGACCTTGCTGAAAAACTCCGATCCCTTGAATAAAGTCACGATTATTCCGCGATCGGGCGGTGTCGGCGGCTTTGCCCAACAGTCGTTCAACGAAGACATGATCGATAGCGGTCTGTATACCCGCGCTTGGCTCACCGATCGCATCACCATGTCTCTGGGTGGACGGGCGGCAGAGGAAGAAGTGTTTGGCTCTGCCGAAGTTACGGCTGGAGCCAGTGGTGACATCAAAGCGGTGGCAGAACTGGCACGCGAAATGGTCACCCGTTATGGCATGTCGGACATGGGACTGGTAGCGCTCGAAAGTTCTGGTGGTGAGATCTTTTTAGGTCGCGGGTTGATGCCCCGGCAGGAATATTCGGAAGAGGTCGCCACGCAGATCGATCGCCAGGTGCGCGAAATTGCCTTGCACTGCTATGAAGAAGCACGTCGCCTAGTGCGAGAAAATCGCTCCCTGGTCGATCGCCTGGTGGAAGTGTTGCTGGACAAAGAAACGATTGAAGGGGAAGAGTTCCGCCAAATCGTCGCCGAGTTCACTGGTCAACAGCCCAAGACCGTCACCCAGCCTGCCCAGGCTCAGTGATTGCAGCGAGCGGCGCAGACCTGACTCGGTTTGCGCTCATCCCATTCCATCAACGCGAATCTTGCTAAGATTCGCGTTTTTAATTTTGAACCTATCTCTATTTTTGATTGGATTGAATCGTCTGAAACCTAGCTCCAGCAATGGTTGTGTTGGGTTACGCTGTCGCTAACCCAACCTACGAGAGAATTATTTGTTAGCAGTTTTGTCAGTTAATCAGGTCAGAAAACTGATGCGGGATTGTGCATTTAGAGGGGCAGGGGGAACTCTAAAACCAGGCTTTGCCTGAGTTGTTGTGACTCAGAAAAAGTGTGATTAACCCAGGCATCAGCCGACGATACTCAGCGATTTTTGCACTTGGTGCCTGTTGCTGTCGTCAGGCAATTGATTCATCAAACGGAGGTTTGAATGGAACGACGCTTAGCCAAATCTGGCCAGACTGATCACCACTCAGAAATCATCATGCTCGCCCGAGATCAAGCCTCAATAGCGTTAGATAGGATCACGTTGCAGCGGATCTGTCGTGCAGTCGTTCCGGTTTTATCGAGTTTGATGATCGTACCCTGGATGACACAGGTCGCATTCGCGCAATCATCAGATGCCGGGGCATGGTG
>JAIXVO010000827.1 GCA_027482985.1 Cyanobacteriota bacterium | reverse complement strand
GTTGACAGTCACACCCATATTCCGGGCGGTGCCTTCTACAATCCGCATCGCTGCCTCAATGTCATTTGCATTCAGGTCAGGCATTTTGGTTTGCGCAATCTCGCGTAACTGGGTGCGCGTAATGGAACCCACTTTTTTCCGATTCGGCTCACCCGAACCCCGTTCCACACCAGCCGCTTTCTGAATCAAAATCGAAGCGGGTGGCGTTTTCAACACAAACGTAAAACTCCGGTCTTCATAAACCGAAATTTCCACCGGAATCACCATGCCGACCTGATCAGAGGTCTTGGCATTGTATTCCTTACAGAACATCATAATATTCACCCCATGCTGACCCAACGCGGGGCCGACAGGCGGGGCGGGGTTGGCTTTTCCGGCTGGAAGTGCCAACTTGATCATTGCAACGACTTTTTTTGCCATTGGTTAACTCTGTTTCTGAACCTGATTAAATTCCAATTCCACTGGGGTATCGCGACCAAAGATCGAAAGTAGCGCCTTCAGCTTGCTGCGTTCTGGGCTAACTTCAATGACCTCGCCTTCAAAGTCCTTAAACGGCCCTGAAAGCACCAGAATTTTGTCACCGAGAGCCATATCGATTTTGACGACTGGCTCTTGCTCTTGGGCCTGCTTGAAGATGCGTTCAACTTCAGACGGGCTTAAGGGCATCGGCTTAACGTGACCGCGTCCTCGACCAGGACGACGTTGTTCCGCACCCACAAAGTTAATCACGTTGGGGGTGTTTTTCACGACTAACCAGGCTTCATCGTCCAGCTTCCACTCCTGAGTATCACCATCCCAGTTGCGTTTCATGCGAATCAGGACATAGCCTGGAAAAACTTTTTCCTCAGTATTTTGCCGACTGCCATCTTTGCGGATTTTGACAGCGGGCGTTTGCGGAATCTCGATTTGCAGAATTTTGTCTGCCACATCGAGCGTGTGAATGCGTTGCTCTAAGTTGGTCTTGACGCGCTTTTCACACCCCGACGCAACTTGCACGGCATACCAGCGACTGGATTCGGAACTGGCCGTCTCCACTTCGCCCTGTTGCTGCTCTTGAAACTGCGCGAGGCTTTGGGACTCATCCGACGTATAGGTCATTTAAACACCTGCCCTGCTGCCCAAGAGAAGAAATCATCCACCAGGTAAATTAAGGTGGTGGAAAGAATGACCATCAAAACGACCGCCAATGATTCGCTGATCAGTTGCTGGCGGCTGGGCCAAACGACTTTATTCAGCTCTTCTTTGGTTTCTTGCAGGAAGGTATTGACGTTGAATCCAGGCTGCGAAGATTGTTTCTGCGAGTCTGCTGCGGCTTTTTTAGGCGCAACCTCTACATCTTTTTTTGCCACTACTTCCCCTTACTCCTGTCGTTAGAACGGTCTTCACGCAAAATTCGCGCTTTTCTAGCATAACATTCTTGAAGCAGATGGGGAAAATCCAGATTCATGTTTCTGGGCAGTTGGGAGGTTTCAGTATATGAGTTCCGTTGACCTGGCATTTACCGCCGCCATTGATCAAGCCGCCTTAGTCCGCCGCAAAGCCGTGTCGCCACTGGAATTGGTACAACTTTATCTGGAGCGAATCCAAAACCTGGACGGTGCGCTGGGGAGTTATGTGCATGTGGCCACAGAGGCCGCGATCGCCGATGCGCAGGCCAAAACCGAGCGGTTGATGCAGACCCCTCCCGAAGACTTGCCCCCGTTTTTTGGCGTTCCCATCTCGATTAAAGATTTGAATCCGGTGGCGGGAATGCCCTGTGCGTTTGGCGTGAGATGGCTGAAGCAACGGATGGCGACAGCAGATGACGGAGTAGTAACCAAGATTAGAAATGCTGGCTTCATTATTTTGGGCAAAACGGCAACCTCGGAACTGGGCACGCTCCCCTACACCGAACCCGATGGCTTCCCGCCGACACGCAATCCCTGGAATTTAGATTACACGCCAGGGGGATCGAGTGGTGGTGCGGCAGCGGCTCTGGCCGCAGGGTTATGTCCGATCGCGCAAGGGTCAGATGGGGGCGGTTCTGTGCGGGGACCCGCTTTTTGTTGTGGACTGGTGGGGATTAAACCGACGCGGGGCCGGATCAGCTATGCCCCTTTAGGCGAACGGCTGGCGGGTTTAGCGACGAATGGGGCGTTGGGGCGATCGGTGGTCGATGCCGCTGCCTTGCTGGATGTGATGTCCGGCTATGTGGCTGGTGATCCTTACTGGTTGCCAGATCCAGAAGTCTCTTTCCAAACGGCGGCGACTGTTCCCCCTCGCCCACTCCGGATTGGCTTGACAACGGCAATGCCACCATTTGGTGAGGCGGATGCCACCTGTCGGCAAGCCGTTTTGGACACAGCGCAACGGCTGGAAGCCTTGGGGCATCAGGTGGAGCCGTTTACCTTTCCCAACATGGAGGAGCTGATTGCCCCCTTTACCACCATTTTTGAATCCCTCTTGAATGAGGTGGGGATTCCAGAACCCTTAGTGGGCAAGATGAATCGGCGGTTTGCCATCCGAGCGAGGTTTTGTTCCTGCGGGGCTTATTTACGTGCGGTGTCGCAGGTGGAAATCATCGCCCGCCGCATTGTGACTGCCTTTGAGCCGATTGATGTGTTGCTGTTGCCGGTCTATCAACATCCGGCGATCAAGGTGGGTGAATGGGCGCGGTATCGTCCGGGGAAAACGCTGACCAAAATTGTGGAGTGGATTGCCCCCTGTCCGCCGTTTAATGCGACGGGACAACCCGCGATCGCCCTACCGACTGGGTTTGATGGCAATGGCGTACCCGTGGGAGTCCAATTGGTGGGGCATCCTGCGGCGGAAGCGACGCTGATTGCGCTGGCGGCTCAACTGGAAGCGGCTCATCCCTGGAGTCACCAGCGTCCCGCACTGGCGATCGCATCCTAAAAACAGTGATTAGACACCTTGTAAAAATCATGGGAGACGAATTATCTGATGGCGGGGAATGGATCTGCAGAGCTTGGATTGCAGGCATGGCTGGTCCGCCGTCAAGGTTAGGATAATGATGAGATGTTGGAATTACTCTAATGAAATTAGACCGTGTTATGCGCAACCCAAACCGGATGAACGGGCAACCTTGTATTCGGAATCTTCGCCTCACGGTTCGTAGAGTGATTGAACTGCTGGCAACTTATCCTGACCGAGAAGAATTACGTCAAGAGTTTTCAGCGCTAGAGGATGAAGACATCCGGCAAGCCTTGATTTTTGCTTCTGCTTACATGGACGATCGCATCATTGATTTGCCTGATCATCATGAAACTGTTGCGTGATCAGGGCTTGCCACTCTCCGCCGCAGCATTATTACGCGATGCAGGGATTGATACCGTCCATGTTGGCGAAATTGGGATGGCTGAAGCTGAAGATGCAGACATCATCCAGCGAACCAAAACGAGGGGCGGATCGTTGTGACGCTTGACGCAGATTTTCATGCCCTCCTAGCGCTGGTTGGCGCAACCCCCCCTTCAGTCATTCGGATTCGGATTGAAAGGATACGGGCTCAAGCACTTACAGAACTTTGATTGATGGTAATGGCTGAATGTCCGGAGGAGTTAGAACAAGGATCAGCCATTACGGTTGAGGCGAGCCGTATCCGTGTCCGCCGTTTGCCTTTGGTCTCAGATATCTAAAGCTCTCAATTGGAATTACACCCTTACAAATGGCTAGTGACAACGGGGCTGAATAACAGATTGTGTTGATTTTGGTGCAAAGTGACGATCGCCCCGTTGGGGACTCGAACCGATTGAATAAAGTTCCGATACTGCTCCATGCCTTTGGGTGTGACCTCCACCTGCGGCATCAAGCAGGCCCACAACACCGCTCGAATAAAGCCGGAGTGACTGAACACCAGTACCGTTTTGCCTTCGAGCTGGCGCACCTGCTGAAATAAATAGGCGACCCGCTGCATCAGACTGGCAAAGGATTCTGCTTCTGCCCCATCGCGGTAAAAGGGGTCGCGCCGTTGCCAGTAAGCACGACAAAGTTGCAAAATCTCAGTGCGATCGCTGACGGTCGGCGGCAACACCACATAATCAAACTCCTGGACAGGCCATTCCACCTGGGGACAAGCGGGAAAGCGCTGGCAAGTCGGGAGCGCCGTTTGTTGGGAGCGCAAGTAGGGGGAAGTGACAATCAGATCTGGCGGCGGCACAACCAACGCTACGGCTTCGGACTGCCGCTGCCCTAACGCCGTCAAGGGCACCAATTCAGTGGGCTTAGTGGAAGGCCATCCGACATTGGATTCACTTTCTCCATGGCGAATGAGCAAGACAGTGGCCATTTCAGGATCAATTCAATAAAGGTCAAACCCAAGGCGACGAGTCATTCAGTGGACTGACGGTAGATGGCTCTGTGAGCATCATTCATTAATCTTTGTGGAAATCTCGTGGAAGCAATGCCCTGAATTGAGCGATCGCGTGTGATCGCTCAATTTTGCAACAATCCATCAGTTCCCAGCCTGCACCTATAGCCAGAATCACGATAGAAGCCGACATTTTCGCATTGTTGATCAAAATGTGCCAATTTCCTTACCGGAAGATTAGCGATCGCTGCTTTCTGG
>JAIXVO010000306.1 GCA_027482985.1 Cyanobacteriota bacterium | reverse complement strand
CTTTTATGCTGGACAAAGCGCCTTCTTCAGATTTTTTTTCTTTCATTACAAAATCATCCTTTCAGACTTTCGATTCATTATTTATGTGCAAGTTTTTATATCTCAAAGGAGATACAAACCGACTACAATAACTATTCATTATCTATTGGGTAAAGCCGGAGATTTTTGGCATTAGACGAGTATCTTTGAGCATTGCCTTCTTCAACCTCTCAAGCGTTTCAACGATGTCTATAACTAGCGCTCAGACGACAAAGATTTGAACCAGTGAAGTTATGCGATAACAGGTGTAGATACTATCAACCTAATTACAGCAGTTTAAAGTCGCTCTTTTAATGTCCTCCGAGATTGGCGATCGCGACTTGGCTATGCGTATCAGCGATCGCGGTTTCTTGCCCGAGAGTGTCGTTGTCGTCGGTCACATCATGGACGATGTCAGTTTCTTTCGACCCTTCCCGCTCATGAATCGGATCAGCTTGAGCAGCGGCTTTTAAGGCTTCAGGATCGGGGGTTTGGAAGACGGGTTGATGGGCTTGTGGTTCAGTCATGGGAAGTTCCAGAATGCGACAATTCACCTCCCAGTATCGAGACTGGCAAAGCAGTGAGCGTCACTCTGGGGAGGGAAGCTGGGGGCGATCGCGGGTCAGCCTTGCCGCATCGCAGTCCACAACGCCTGATATTGTTGGGCGGTCGAGGGGGCGATCGGGAGTAAAAACTCGCTTTGTTGGAAGGTGGCTGCATCGGGGAGCAGGGCGGGATATTCCTGAAAGCGGCGGGGGAGTTGATCCCGTGGGGTATTAATCAAAGTGGGAGCCGTGGCCCAGGTGGATTGGGAGAGTTGCAGGGCAGGTTCTCGTTGCCAGCAGAAGTCAATCCAGCGGTTGGCCGTTGTGGGTAAAGTGGCAGTGCCCATCGCTGGATGCACCCAAAGATCGGCTGACAGCGCCGTTCCCGATCGCGGAATGACAACTTCAATTTGGCGACTGCGTTGGCTTAAGGGCAGGGCATCCATCGACCAGGCGACCGAAAGCCAGACATCATCCAGCAACAAGGGTTGTAAATAAGTGGTCGAGCTGTAGTACTTCGCTTGCTGATTTAACGCTTGCAATTCTGCCTTCAGGTTCGGCACGCTGGCTAAATCCGCTGTGTTGTAAGACTGCTTCAGTTTTTTCAGCGTCAGCCCAATCACTTCCCGCGCATTGTCTAACAACCCAATGCGGCGACGCAGATCGGGTCGCCAGAGATCACTCCAATCCGTGGGCGGTTGCAGGTTCCGTTGTTCAAAAATGTCGCGCCGGTAGGCCAAAACCGTGGTGCCGATGCGATAGGGCACCCCCCATACCGATCCCTGCGGATCGAGTTGGCCGCGATCGCTGCGGGTGGCCAGTTGTTTGAATTGGGGAATTTGGGCGAGTTGTTGCCATTCGGGTAGATTGTTCACATCCAGCGGGCGCAAGAGTTGCTGGCGGATGGCGGTTTCTAGCCAGAAGTCACCCAGCGTCATTAATTCGGGGACGCGCTGTGGGGGTTTGCCCAGACCGGGCACCCATTCGGGAATGGAGTCCCAAAAGGAGGGAGGTGTTTGGCCAAGGGGCGACTGTTTCCAGGTTTGCAACTGGGTAAACAACGCTTGTAATTGTTGGCGTGAATCGACCCGCAAACTGACTGGATCACCACTCTGCGGCTTCACGGCGCGCTGAAACTGCCCAATGAATTGTTGCGGAATTGAGCCTCGGAGGAGCAAGAGTTGCAATGTGGCGGCAGTGCTTTGATTAGAACAGCCCCCCAGCAGCGACCCGATCGCCCAACTGCCCGCCCCCGCCAGCAGCGATCGCCGACTGATGAAGGTCTGTGGTTCCTCTGTCATAGGTTATGCTGCCTGCCGATACTCCACGCCAAACCCCAACAACGTTATCACAGTCGGGGGAGTCTCAGCTGCAGGGCGCTGATAGGTGACGATCGTCCGCAGCCGCATATCCGGTGCCACAAAGCGCATTTGATCGACCGCTACGGAGCGGCGGTAGTAGGTCGTCATTTCTAAGGTTTGGCGGGTGGGTTGATAGGTAAACTGACCCGCGATCGCCCCGGCTTCGGCATACCCTTCATCTCGTAAATAGATGCCCTGAATCACTTCCTCACTGGGGGCGATCGCGGCGGCAGACGGGAGGGCTGGGAGGGTGAGCGCCGACTGCGTGACGTAGGTATCCGGCACAAACAACGCCTTCAACGTCATCGAGACTTCTTCCCCAGTTTCGGATTTGGTTTCAAAGGCGATCGCAAAACCGGGACTGGCATCGGTGGTGGCTAAAGCTGCCGGGGCAATGGTGAGGGCACTGTCGCGATCGCTGGCAAAGGGCGACAAAATTTGCGCTTTGACGGCTTCATCCAGCGCCGCCACGCGAAATTCGGTGAACGATCGCTCAACTTCTGCCCGTAACGGGTAGTGATAAATCCGTTCCGTTTTCCAGGTGCCCGCACAGGCGGCAAAAAAATCTTGAAAACTCAACATCAACTATTCCCCGCTATGGTCTGTCGCCGCTAAACTCACTCCTGCAACCGTGCTGCTCCCAGCTCAAAATATTGCTGTTCCCATTGTGCCACTGAGGTTTGTGAGATGGACAGCTTGCCTGCGCCGAACCGCCCTCCCCCCTTGTGTTCCCCTCTCCTAAAATGGGTGAGGGAAAAGATTTTCGACTCCCCAACCCCTGCTATCGAAGCAGGGGTTGGGGCATGAGGGCGGCTGGGTGACACGGCTAAAGGAGGGCCGTCAACCAGCGTTGTCAGGTTACACAGAGCCTCGGCAATCTATCAGAAAATAAAGAATCTTGAGAGAAAGTAAAGTCGTTCCAGCAATGTTTAAAATAAATGTTCATTGCTT
>JAIXVO010000754.1 GCA_027482985.1 Cyanobacteriota bacterium | reverse complement strand
GGTGTTGGTCAGGGGATTGTTGTCGTGGGTGCAGCCTGTGTGTTCCGACAGCAGAATCGCCCGCAGGAGGGGTTGTCCCACGGCGAGCGGCAAGAGCCAGTAGGTGATAAACCAGGGTTGGTGGACGGCGATCGAGAGGATGATCCCCCCGGCATAAACGGCTAATTGGAGGCGCAGCGATCGCATCACTTCTGCCTGCGCCGACTCCGAAATGTAAGGAAATCCGGCAAAATTCCCAGTCGCCACCCGCGCATGGGTCCGAATTTTGCCCATCCACCAGGGCATGCCGCTCAGTTGCCAGCAGTAGGTCAGGCCATTGGTGGGACGCACATCTTCCAATTCAGGATCTTTGCCTGGAATTTGGGTGTAGCGATGATGCCACTTGTGATAACGCCGATAAAAGGCACTGTTGTAGAACGACAGCAGCCCCGCGCACCAACCCACGGCATCATTCGTCCGTTGACTGGCAAAAGCGGTACGATGCACACACTCATGCATGGCAGCAAACATAGAAGCCAAACTAAAGCCGTACATCAGTAAAGCGGGCACGGCAAACCAACCTGTAACACTCCGCTCGGCCCAAACCGCACCACTGATGCCCATAATCGCCAGATGCAACAACAGTTGTTGCCACCCTTTGGCATCGGAGCGCTGGTTCAAGGCGGTCAGTTCCGTTACTGAGAAGACCGGACTGGACTGGAGATGCCAGATTTCTGCTTCTTCAGCACTGGGCGGGAAGGCACTCACGGCGGGTTCTAAATCAGAAATCAAACGGGGTGAAGGGTCTAACACAAGACAACCTGAAGAAAGATGAGGATGGTTTCGTGTACTGGTATACCGCTCACTTTTCATCCCCTGTTGTAACAAGGGTTACAACTTATTGAAACCTATTATCTTTCCTTCGCAGGTTGATGGCATTGCGGCTGGATGCAGCCTCATGATGGCGCGGCCCTAACACGCGCAGAGGGGGCTAACCGACATGATTCATGAGATTTGAAGAAAATGCTTGAACCCCTTAGTACACAGATCACGCCACGATTTTCGCAAGAAAAAGTCTGCATTTCCAAGTGTCGGGGCACCTCTTGTGGGTGCCTTCATCACCGGGGGTAGGCACAAGACCTCCCCCTACAAAGTCACGGGTCGTGAATTATCCAGGCGAATGGTGCGGCGATCGCCACTCTCCACAGTGAGAGTTCGCTACAAACAGGCGGGCGACCGTGCCTGAGCCGCAGTGGAACGATGCCACCCCACGATCGCGAAACCGATCCCACCCGCCGCAACTATAGCTTTGGTCAGAACACTTAGGACAAGTCGGGTCGGCAAGAGCCAATGCTGGGTAGGTGTTCTGACTCGCCTCTGCCACGTTACACATGGCGACGGCTATAGATAAATTGTAAAGTAATGTGAATTTTCTTCCTGATTGCGACTAATCAGCCCAATCGCACCAGATAGATCCCTATCGGTTTACAGTTCCTCGTGATCAATGGAGTTTCCCATGATGGCATCCTCTCGTTTACATCAGGTTCGTGAATATTGTGTGCGGTTTGCTGCATCCGGCCTCGTATCCATTGGTGCAGCATCGGGTCTATTGCTCTTGGCCGAAGCGATCGCCACCACACCGCAACAGCCGCTCGTGCAACAGGCCGCCGCGCAAACCCCATCGGTAGGTGAGCAACTCTTTCCCCAAATTCGCCCTGCGATCGTGGAAATTAAGACCAGTGATGGGCAGGGTAGCGGGGTGTTGATTCGCGCCGATGGCTTGGTGTTGACCAATGCGCACGTCGTCGATGGCGAACGGACGGCAAAGGTGATGCTCCACGACGGGCGATCGCTAGAGGCCGAAGTGGTGGCAGTGGGTGAACAATGCGCGGACCTGGCACTGCTCAAAATTCCCAGCCAAACCAACTTGCCCACCGTGCCCCTCGGCAGTTCTACCGCTGTACGTCCCGGTCAAAATGTGTATGTGATTGGTAACCCACGCGGCTTATCAGCCTCGTTTAAGGAGGGGGCGGTGAGTCGGTATGAACCCAGCGATCGTGACATTCAAACCACGGTGCCGCTCGATCCAGGTGACTCCGGCAGTCCGTTGCTGAATCAGGCGGGGCAAATGATTGGGTTGAACACCCGCATTATTGGCCGGGCGCTCTCTTTCTCGATTCCCGTTGAGACGATCAAAGGCTTCCTCGATCGCTATGATGCGGGGAAAGCGCTCACGGTCGCCGCCCTGCCGAGTACACGGCCCACGGCGCAGAAAATCGCGGTTGCACCTGCGCCCGTGACTGGTCGGCTTACGCCCAATAGCGGTTTAATTTGCAGCGATCGCAGTTACTACAACCTCTACGAATTTGAAGGCAAAGCCGGACAGGCGGTGATGCTATGGATGGAAAGTGAGACCTTTGCCCCCTACCTATCCTTATTCGGGCCGGATGGTAAACTCGTGGCGGAGGATGTCAATCAACCCCAGGATCAATGGGCCGTGATTCGGCAGCAGTTACCCCGCAATGGCACCTATCGGATTGTCACCAACTCGGTGGTGAGCCAGGTAACGGGTGCTTACAAGCTCACGGTAGCCCCGCTCCTGTTGTTGCGCGATAGCTCCGTGGGTCCTGGCAACAGCACTTTGAAGAACGGCAGTTTCTACCAGCTCTACACGATTCCTGGTCAGTCCAATCAGGAAGTACGGGTTTCGGTATTTGCCAATGGCTTTACGCCTTACCTGCTCCTAGTGAATGCCGACGGGAAAGTGATCGCCAAAACCGACAAAGTGAAACCGGGTGACGACGTAGCTACCCTCAAATTGCGATTACCCCGAGGCGGGCAGTATCGCGTTCTGGTGAGTACGCTTAAACCTGGTGACCAGGGCGACTTTCGCCTGGTGGTGCGGTAAGGTCTGCGGCGCGGCGGCGGCGCT
>JAIXVO010000381.1 GCA_027482985.1 Cyanobacteriota bacterium | reverse complement strand
GGAGCTTATTTTAGCGGGAAGCCATTGCTGCATTCACATCAGAATTCAAAGTGTTGAGCGCGGCAGGCGCGATCAACCCAATTGGAGTCGAGCTGAGTGGGACGCGATCGCGCCTCAAGCCAGTCCCTTGATGCCACCTGACTGACGCAAATTACACCGATCACTCAGTTCAGCTTGCACCCGATTGCAGCGCCGCTAATAAATCCTGTTGCACCGCCTCCGAAACCGCCATCACCAGTCCAGGACGCTCGTAATTGCTGCACTGATCCAGCGGCGGCGGGGGATCACCGGCAAACGTGGTAACTCGACAGCCTGCTTCCTGCGCCATAAACGCCAGCGCCCCAGTATCAATAAACTTGCCTGATCGCACCACCACGCCCGCCACTTCCCCTTGCAACACGCCATTCACATTGGGAATTTGAATGTCTTGAGAATAGGAAGTCGCAATCTCAATCACCAGATATTTATCCTGCAATTTGGGGGCTAACCATTCCATCCCCCAGCCCAACAAAATGACCGGGGCTGTTTTATCTAATTGCAGGCGATCGCACTGCTCCATGCCACCCGCTAAAGTGCCCTGCCAGCAGCCTTCACCGCGAATTGCATAAGTAAACGTCTCTTGCGCTGGTGTTAAGGCGATCACCGCTTCAAATTCGTCACTATTGAGCACCGCTAAAATAATCTGAAAGTTTTTATGACCATCCAGATAGTAGCGTGTGCCATCAATCGGATCTAACGTCACCAAGTAGTCATCTTTGGAGCCCAAAGTAATAGCTCGAAAGTACTTCGTATTCTTCGTCTGCTCATAAAAAAAAAAAAAAAAACGTAGATCAGGAAAGGTGCCCAGCAGCGCCACTTCGATCATGGTTTGGATCGATAAATCCGCATCACTTAAAGCGGCTCCCAAAAAACTGTCGTGCCCCTCCTTCGCTGGTCGGTCAGCAATCCGGGCTTGAATGTGATGGGCGTACCGTGCCGCTACTTGGAGATAGGGAAACAGCGTGGTCAAAATCATTCGGGGGGTAGGAACCATTAGTCCAGCCTGTCCAGGTGAATCAATGAACCCTCTTATTGTGCGTCATTTGTTACCCGACACCGATCGCCAGGTGCACACGCCAATCGTTGCTGGCGATCGCGCACGATTGTCGCTAGATCCGCCCGCCCCGTCAGCGCCAGTCGCTGCTCCGCCCAGATGCCATATAGCCCATCGGCGATCGCCCCCAATCCCGGCACCTGGGTAATGGCATACACCCAACCCATGCCCAACACCTCATAGACCCGCCGAAACACCTCGACGTTTTTGATCACCTGACCATCCGGCAACACCGCATGAATCCGCCCCATCGCCGTCTCAAACTCCACCCCACCGTGGGCAACCGGATCATAGGCATCCTGTGCAATGTCCACAAACGCCACAAGTCCGCGTCCAGCATCCCGTTTCTGCAAAAAATTAACCTCCCGCACACACAACGGACATTCCCCGTCGTACAGCAGCTTAATTTTCCAGTCGGGTTGGGTCGGTATTGCCCCAGAAGGCGTTAAATCAGATTGAGTCAAAGCAGTTTCTGACATCCACAAGCCTAATCGATAAGGACAGGAAGGCAGCAGCGATCGCGCCACTCATGAACTTCCACCCTTATTTTAAGAAAGATGAAGCAGCTTTTCCAGAAGGAAAAATATTGGGCACAGGATAGGGGCTAAAGATCTTGTTGTTTATCGCCAAACCTCAACCCCCAACCCCCCTTCTCTACACCAAGAAAGATTTCCTCACCCCAGATCCCTCTCCTGCGATTGATGCCTGTTTCTGGCGATTTTGGTGAAGTGGTAGATAGGTTGAGTTAAAAAGAGAAACTAATGCGTCAGATCAATATCGGGTTGTCAGAAGAACAACGTCAGGGAGTCATTGATTTACTGAATCAGGATCTCTCGAATTCCTATTTGCTTCAGCTCAAGACCAAGAAATATCACTGGGACGTGATTGGCCCTCAATTTAGAACGCTGCATGAAATCTTTGAGGAGCAGTACACGGCACTCGGCGAAACGATCGACCAGATTGCTGAACGAATTCGTCAACTGGGTGGCTATCCCGCTGGTACCGCCAAAGAGTTTATCGAACTGGCTGCTGTGACCGAATATCCCGGTCGCATTCCCAGCCCCACCCAAATGGTGGCAAATCTACTGGAAGACCATGAATTAATTATTCGCGGTCTGCGCGAACATGTTGATCAGGCCAGTGAAGACTTCCACGACGAAGGCACAGCGGACTTCCTGACGGGCTTGATGGAAGGACATGAAGAAATGGCCTGGATGTTGCGCTCCTTCCTGGAAGGGGAATCCCTCTCGCCCGATGGCAAAATTCCTGACTCGCAAGCTCGGGTTGCTGTTGGTGCTGGCAAAAGCAAGTAGTCGCGCTCATTGCACCCAACTCTAGCTTGACATCGCTTGTGCTCACGACGATGAGGCTGTGTGATTTGATCACCCAGCCTCTTTTTTATGGCGCGATCGCCCCTCAACTTGGCATCAGCCCGCCACCGACTAGCGATCGATCTGGGCTTCGGCGCGGCTGAGGGCATTTTCTTGGCAGTGGGCATCTTGCTGCCGGTGGTCTGTCACCTGTTCGCGCACTTCATCCAGGGAAGAATCGGTTTCGGTTAAATCAGCTTCGGCTCGACTGACGATAGCTTCTTGCCGCTGGTCGTCGTGTTGCCGTTGTTGGGTTGTGTGCTCTCTGGCTAAATCATGCAGGGTCATATCGGTTTCCTCCAGACGTTTTCACTTAGTGCCTGAAATCGGATGGCAACCTCACACCCCATCCAAGGGAATGTATATGCCTAGAATTTCATTGGTTGCAAAACTGTGGTGAAATATACAGAAAGTCTTCTTCTTTGACTGAAAGGCACAAATCCCTGATTAGGGTGGTTTGGCAGTCTCGAAAAGAGATTAAAAGAGAAGGAATGTTCAGGGTGAAGTCGGGTATGGTAGATCAAGACTTTTGGGTCGGTCTGCCTACTGGCATGTTTCATCGTCTGGAGGCAGGGCGGCACTCGAAGTTACGGTTCAACGCTGCCCGTCTCGTTTGTCAACTTTACCCAGACGGGGGAGTGTGCTGTACCTAGGTGGTAAGGCAGACTCTATAACGAGGCAATTAGAACCGTGGGACGGCAACTGTATGATGTTAGCTGAGGCAATGACACTCGCGGAAGAATTTTCAGAAGAATGGCGATCGCGCTTAGCGGCAGAGATTCCGGAGCATAGCTCATCTGTCCGTGAGGGGATTGTGCGCTGGTTGGTGGGAGAAGATACCGAGCGGCTCACAGACTTGACCCCGATGCAACGCCAAATTATTGAACAGGCGATGGATTATCGCTATCGCATTTTACGGCAGCGCTATTTGGGGATGTCCCCGGAACGCGCTTATAAAGGGCTGATTCAACGACTCAGTAACCTGTTTCTGATTCGCAACAAAATTCGCACCTGGATTGCGCTCTCCCGCGATCGCCAACGGTCGGTGGTGGATGTGTTGCAGGAAGTGATCCAGGAGTTGTTGCAGAACGATCGCTATATGCAACAGCAAGTTGCCTGGATTGCCCAATGCACCCGCGACACCCGGTTGCGGAATGCCCTGCTGCTGGCGAGTACCGAAGAATATTGTCTGCGCCCGATTCGCAACCAACCGTTGCTGTGCTATCGCTTTGTGAATTACCTCCGGCGATCGCAAAAAGGTGGCATGACGCAGGTGCCTGCCGATGATTTCATCCGGCTGGTTTCTCAAGAAATTGGCCCCGATGATGCCGAAGGCGCTGTGAGCTTACTGGATTCGCAGGCGATCGCTCAATATCAGGAGGCGCAGGCGACGGAGGAACTGCAAGACTTGCGGCAAAGTGTGCAGCAACGATTTGAATCCTACTTGCTGGAGAAAAATGTTGATCCACAAGCCGTGGAGTGGTTACGGCTCTACTTACAGGGACAGTCGCAGGAGGCGATCGCCAAAGCGTTGAACCTGAACGTGAAGCAAGTTTATCGCCTGCGGGAAAAAGTCAGTTATCATGCGACCCGCGTCTTTGCTGCCAAAACGCAGCCCGAACTCGTGTCCAGTTGGTTGGGCAACAATCCGGACGCTTGATCTTCGGCTCAGTCTCACTCCCGCATTTTTCAGGGTGTCTAAATCGCCATCACCGTCTAGCATAGTAGCCATAGACTTCTACCCATTTTTCTGTTTCCTGCGATGGGTGATCCGCCAGAACAACCCGATTCCATATCAGACGCACTTGAGTCCTGTGGCAAACCCATGCCCGCGTGGATGGCGCAAGTGGATGCAGAACTAGCTTTTCCACTCGTGGATAGCATTCTGCCGTTTGAAGCGTGCCTCTACCACCAAATTCTGCCCCTGTCGCTGGAGGGCAGTCGGTTCACGTTGGGTATGGTCAACCCCGACGATGCAGCGGCGCTCGATTATGTCCGGCGAATTTTGGCCTACATGAATTGTTCGTTAATTCCCCAACGGCTGGCTTCTGATGTCCATTACGCAGCTCTATCAGCCTATTTGCAGCACAGCGACCAGCAGAAAAAAACCGCCCATTCAACCGCCCAACCTGTAGCCCGTCGAATTGCCAAGAAACTGGCGGAACAGTCTGCCAAACGGACAGAAGTGAATCGGGAAACAACGGCAGAGCCAGACGTATACCCGACATTAGTGGTGGACAGTCCCGATACGCTGCCACCGATGCCGATCGCTACCAACGACCCCGAAACCAGAGTCTCGCCCGATGATTTGACGGTGGGAGAATTTACCGAAGCGGCATCCAGCGAACAACCCCAAGTGCTGGATGTGCAACCGCGGCACCTCGATGACCCCGTGGCAACCCTGGCGAACCTGTCGCCGCCGGAACTGCTGGAGGAATTGTTAGGGCGGGTC
>JAIXVO010000527.1 GCA_027482985.1 Cyanobacteriota bacterium | reverse complement strand
CCAAGAGCAGCAACGGGCAGACCAAGAGCGGCAACGGGCCGACCAAGAGCAGCAACGGGCCGAGACAGCCGCCGCACAAGCCGATCGCCTGCGCGACCAATTACGAGCTTTAGGGGTAGATCCAGATGCGTAGAATACAAGGAAGGCAAGCAATGGGGAGATTGGGGATGAAACGAGTGTGGCGATGGGTGGCGATCGCGCTGATGACGTGTTGGGTGGCGATCGGTTTAACGGCCTGCAATCCTGACTTCTTTCGCAAAAGTTCCGCTCGTGGCGATCAGATCGTCCTCAGCACCTTAGGCGATTTCAAAACGTTTAACGCCGCTTTTAACTCCGAATTTCCCAATGCCTTTCTCTTTATTTATGATGGACTACTGAGCGAAAATCCTGAAACCGCCAAAATTGAACCCGCGATGGCGGAATCTTGGGAGATCTCGGCAGACAAGAAGCGGATTATCTTCACCCTGCGGGAAAACTTGAAATGGTCGGATGGGCAACCCCTCACGGCAGATGATGTGGTATTTACCTATCAAGATATTTATTTGAACGAAAAGATTCCCACAGACACCCGCGATGTCTTACGGATTGGGGAGAACAAGTTCCCCAGTGTCCGCAAGATTGACGATCGCCGAGTGGAATTCATTACCCCCGAACCCTTTGCGCCGTTCCTTCGGACAATGGGGGGATTATCGATCCTGCCAGCACACATCCTGCGCGAAACCATTACAAAGACAGATGGGGAAGGGAAGCCGTTATTCCTGTCCACCTGGGGCACCGATACCGACCCGAAAAAGATTGTGGGCAATGGCCCCTACACCCTGGCGAGCTACACGCCGAGTCAGCGGTACATTTTCCAGCGCAACCCCTACTACTGGAAAAAAGATGCTCAGGGACAACAACTGCCTTACATTGAGCGCTTAGTGCTACAAATTGTCGGGTCCACGGATACCCAATCGATTCGGTTTCGCTCCGGCGAGTTAGATATGTTGGGCGAACTCAGTACCCTGCGGCCAGAAGATTTTTCGCTGCTGAAACGGGAAGAACAGCGAGGCGATTTTCAAATTCAACAGGGCGGCTTACGCACCGGGACGCTCTATGTCACCTTCAACCTCAATACGGGGCGCAAACAGGACGGCACCCCCCTCGTCGATCCGATTAAATCTCGCTGGTTCAATACCAAAGAATTTCGGCAGGCCGTGGCCTATGCGATTAACCGCGATCGCATGATTAATAATGCCTTTCGGGGGTTAGCCGAACCGCAGAATTCCCCCCTATCGGTGCAAAGTCCCTTCTATCTGTCGCCGCAGGAAGGCTTAAAAACCTACGATTACGATCCACAAAAATCGAAACAACTGTTGCAACAAGCCGGATTCAAGTACGACGCTCAGGGGCAATTATTTGATGCCCAGGGCAATCGCGTCCGGTTCAACATGATCACCAATGCCGAAAATAATTTGCGGGTAGCCCTGGGAGCCCAAATTAAACAAAATTTGGCGGCGATCGGGATTCAAGTCGATTTTGCCCCGATCGCGTTCAACTCCGTGATCGAAAAGGTAGATACATCGCTCGATTGGGAGTGCATTTTGTTGGGCTTGACAGGCGGCTTAGAACCCCACGCGGGTTTCAATATTTGGTATCGTGAGGGCGGTTCGCACCTGTTCAATCAAGGACCAAGACCCGGTAGTCCGCCAATCACAGGCCGCACCGTAGCAGATTGGGAAAATGAAATTGGGCAACTCTATATTCAGGGTGCCCGTGAACTAGATGAGGCCAAACGCAAAGAGATTTATGCCAAAACGCAGCAAATTTCTCAAGAATATTTGCCGTTTATCTACTTGGCGAATGCGAAAGCCATGGCAGCAGTCCGCAATCGGGTACAGAATGTGCGCTATAACGCGATCGGTCTGGCCATTTGGAATTTACCAGAACAGAAGATTGCGTCTTAATGACCGATGACTTCCGGCTAGCTCTTTGCCTCTCCCATCGACTCGTTAAGGGCGCATGCCATGCGTCCCTACAAAGGGTGTAACCATTCTGACTAGATCTCTCACTGCCGCTGAAATCTCTTGGTTTTTTGTATGCTGCAAATTACGCCCAGAACTGCGATCCCGCTGAGTGAAATTGAACTCACGGCCATTCGATCGCAGGGGGCAGGCGGACAAAATGTGAATAAAGTGGCGACCGCGATTCATCTGCGGTTTAATATCCATGCGTCCTCTCTGCCACCGTTGTATAAAGAACGCTTGCTCAAGCTCGACGATAGTCGCATCACCAAAGATGGCATCATCATCATCAAAGCTCAACAGCACCGCACCCAGGAGCAAAACAAAGAAGATGCCCTGCACCGGCTCCAGGCTTTACTCCAGAGTGTGACGATCGCCCCCAAAAAACGCCAACCCACGAAACCATCGCGGCGAGCTAAGCAACAGCGGCTCGATCACAAAACTAAACGGAGCCAAATCAAAGCCTTGAGACGCAATATTGCCGAGTAATGACCACGATCGTCCGCTCACCACGCCATGCGCGATCGCTCTTCTGGGCGATCGCGCAACTCCCAAAAACCCCAAATCTCTGTCTATGCAGAATATTTTTTGAGTGCGATCGCTGGCTTCACGAGATTCATGAGCATGGTGCGATCGCCATCATCTATTGACTGAGTCGGAGCAGTTGCATGAGGGCAGGATGACAAATTCACTACAGTTACGCAATTTCAAAGGACGAGAAAGACAATTTCTTTTATGCCATATCTCTTGCGAATGGTGGGATCTGGATGGATTCATAGGGCAAGTTGCGCGATCGCCCTCTATTCTCCCCTACCCGCCAACTGGTCGCCAACCGGCAGCGATCGCGCCGAGAATGATGGAGCCGAAAGCGAGGCGATACCAGACAAACACCCAGGTGCTTTTGCGTTGAAGGAACTTGAGGAGCCAGGCGATCGACAAGTAGGAAAAGATGAACGTCGAGATGATGCCGATCAGCAGGGGCAGAAAGCTTTCGATGCTGCGGAGGGCTTTGGTGGACTGGTAAAGCGTCGCGATCGTTAACGTGGGAATGCCGAGCAGGAACGAGAACCGAGCAGCGGTTTGGCGTTGTAAGCCGAGAAACAGCGCTGTGGTCAAAGTTGATCCCGATCGCGAGGCTCCCGGCACCAACGCCAGCGTTTGCCCTAAGCCCACCAGGAAGCCATCCTTCACTTCCAATTGATTAAAGTCGCGTTTGCGAGTGCCAAATTTTTCTGCCAAGCCCAGAAGCAACGCCATGAAAATTGAGGCCAGCGCGATCACGAACGGACTCTCAGGAATCAGGTCTTTAAAGATAAAGCCGCAAAAGAGCGCAGGAATCGTCCCCACCACAATCCCCACCAGAATCTTCCACTCTTCCCGTTGCCATTCCTGCTGTTGATACGCCTGCCAAGCTCCCGACAGAATCGTTTGGATATCACGCCAGAAGTACCAGACGACCGCCACCACACTGCCAAACTGAATCGCATCCACAAAATACTTCTGCTGCTGCCAGCCAAACACATCCCGAAAAATGATCAAATGCGCTGTACTGCTAATGGGCAAAAATTCTGTAATCCCCTGGACAATCCCCAGGATCGCAGCCTGAAAGAGTTCCACCAGCAAATTGGGGCTGGCAGTTGCGGCTGGGGTTGGAGTCGTCACAGCCAGCCAGACGGGGGACAACCCAGCAGCCAGCGGCTCAACGATCGCAGACAAAAGCAGGTGGGACATCAAGCGGCATTACTCCCAAAGTTCAGAGTGGTTCGTAGCTAGTATGGCATCGGTTTTCGGCAAAATCAGCTTTGCGAAAGATTACAAAATCCCGCCATTCCGCCAGTTTATTCATCCCTCAAATACTGCCAAAATCCGGCTAAATCTGCCCGCGATCGCCAGTATCAGGATTTTCGATGCTCCACCCTTGACCTACGCTATAATCGGAGCACATACCCCCAGGGGGGATACTTCATTGCAAAACTTGGTTTGTTTTGTTAAATAAAGTAAAGTAAATAAGAAAGATTAGCGTTCACTTATCGTTGCAAAACGTTGATTTCCTACACGCCCGTTCCACCACAGAGCTATGTTTCTGAGCCTGCCCTTGAGTCTCCAGCGATCGCCGTTGGGCTTGAGGCAGCTCCCACCAAGATTAGTCGCCAGCGCCTCTGGGTTTTCCTGGCGGCGATTTTCCTGGTTTCAGTGCCCGTGTTTATTCAAGCTCCCTTGGTGCGATTGGTACCCTTTGCCAGTTTAGTTACCACCTGTGGCTTCTTTCTGTGGGGCCGCAAGTTGTTCGCGCAGGAACGTACTCAGGTTTGGGGCGATCTAATGTTGGGCTTCACCTGGACCTGGCTGGCGGGTTCTGTCTATTGGGGCTGGCTACGATGGGAGCCGTTTTTGCATCTGCCGATCGAAGCGATCGGATTACCCTTTGCGATTTGGGGCATTGCACGCAATCATGGCAAAATTGGCAATTTCTTCTACTTAGGCTCCCTTATAGGCACTGCCCTCACTGATATTTTCTTTTATCTGGTAAATCTGATTCCGTTTTGGCGCACACTAATGGTGTCTAGTGAAGAATCGGCACGCTTAGTGTTTCAGGGCGCGATCGCGCAGATCCAAACTCCTGGGGGCATCAGTTGGGCGATTCTGTTAGTCAGCCTGCTCTTAGTCATGAGTTTGGTGCCTTTACGTTCTCAGCAGTTACACTGGTGGGCATTCAGTGGTGCCGTTTTGAGTACGATCTTGGTAGATGGCTTATTCTTGCTGGCGGCCTGCGCCGCTTAAAAAACACCCTGATTAAGCAATTTCAACCTGGAATATAGAGGCAGATCGTGACGAGGCTTGTTACTCTGGAGAATATTCAGAGTCTTGCTTGGTTAGCAGTGGATAATTCTACTCACTAGCCAACCCTGGTTTACAATCAGGTGCATCATAGGGAGAACTTCACTTTTTGCCATCTGTGGTGACACAAACTGCTCCTCATCTCCTACTTCGGACAGATTCGGGTTATCGACGCTTGCTCCTCACTGGCAGTAATTGCTGGACTGTTGGTCGCAGTGAAGATAATAACTTCGTGTTGCCGGATCGCTGGATTTCTCGCAACCATGCCATGCTTCAATTAATGGAGAATGGCGAGTTTTACTTGATTGATTTAGGCAGTCGCAATGGCTCGTTTGTGAACGGGCGGCGCGTCAGTATTCCCGTCACCCTCAAGAATGGGGACGAGCTGACTTTTGGGCAGACTGAACTGGAGTTTTACTGTCCACCTGCGAAACAACCGCCTCCAGAGGATCCGCCAGAAGTAGCGGGAGCCAAAGATTTCACGGCAACGGCCACCCTCCATGTGCGGCGCTTAATTTCGGTGCTAGTGGTGGATATTCGTAACTTTACGGTGTTGACCCGCCAGCTCGATGAAAAGATTTTGTCGGAAATGATTGGCACCTGGTTTCGCCATGCTGGGGACATTATTCGAGAACATGGCAGTTGGGTCGATAAATACATTGGCGATGCCGTGATGGCCGTATGGATTCACGGGGCGCAAGAGGTGAGCGATGAGGAAATGCTGCAAATCATGAAAGCCCTCAGCGCCCTGCATAAAATGACCAGCGACTTATATAACTCCTACCCACTCCCCTTTCCGTTGCGGATTGGGGCGGGGATCAATACGGGTTATGCGATGGTGGGCAATACGGGCAGCGGCGATCGCCCCGACTATACCGCTTTAGGCGATACCGTCAATGCCGCCTTCCGTCTGGAAACCTCCACCAAACAAATTGGCAGAGATGTGGCCGTCGGCAAAACGACTTATCAATGTCTGACCCAATTGGGCGTGACCGAAAATCTATTTGGAGAATACACCGTCAACCTGCGGGGGTATGACGCGCCATCCTTGGCTTATGCCTGCTCTTTTCCCGAACTAGATGGCTTTCTTAAGCGCAAAGATGGGGCTTTGTAACCGCTATTTATCTTTGTAAACTTTTATCTCCGTCTCTCATTCAGGTCAAACCACTAAGCTATTGTTCTTACTTGCGGTAGAGCCATCATAAGTTGTGGACTCTCTCGCTAGATGGTGTTCAGGAAATGATAGGCTCTAAGAAACGCCGTCTATGGATTCCGTGGGATTGGTATGGGAGGTAAAGATTTTATGAAACGACTATTCTGCCTGTTGGCAACGCTGAGCCTGATGGTTGGTGTTCTGGGTTGGACCGGTGTTCAGACTGCCTGGGCAAGCAATTTGAGCCTTCCAGCAGGACAGCACATGGCCCAACTGAGTGGCTTCAGCCGGATCGCCGCCCCGCAACTGCTGGTTGCGGTGGAAGGTGAGCTGCGGGATGCCGTGAGTGCCAAAATGCGAACTGAATATGGGCAAAAGCTGGATTTGAACAATACCAACATTCGTGCCTTTCGACAGTACCAGGGATTGTATCCCACGTTGGCTGGCATCCTGGTGAAAAACGCTCCCTACGACAGCGTTCAAGATGTGCTGGAGATTCCCGGCTTGAGCGATCGCCAAAAAGAAATCCTCGAAGAAAACTTGGATAACTTTACCGTGACTTCTGTCGAATCGGCTCTGACGGAAGGAGCTGATCGGATCAATAATGGCATCTACCGTTAAGGTGAGCGAGTTCAATCTCGATTTCTCCAAATTGCTCGATGTTCTCTCGCAGGACAGCGGGCAATTTTTGTTTGGAGGTAGGGGCAGGGGGCAGGAGTTAGGAGAGAAGTCAGGAGTCAGGAGAGCAGCCAAGCTGCAGGCGGCAGCAGCGAACCTAAAGCACAGTATGGGGTAAGCCACAGTCAGGATCAAAAGTAGCCCTTCCCAATCTCCCACCTTCCAACCCCCGACTCCTGAATCCGCCTTCCCCAACTCCTACCGCCTCACCTCCTATCTCCTCCCTTCCTCAACTCCTGACTTCTGACTCCTGACTCCTGATTCCTTCTTCCCCCCTCATGCCATGACAGTAGCCAACTCTTTTGATGTCCTCGTGATTGGTGCGGGGGCGGCGGGGCTTTACACCAGTTTGTGTTTACCTCGCCATTTGGCGATCGGGTTGATTACCAAAGAGGCGCTTGACCTGTCTGCGAGCGATTGGGCGCAGGGGGGGATTGCCGCAGTGATTGATCCGCAAGATTCGGCTGACCTCCACATTGCCGACACGATGAAGGCGGGAGCAGGGTTATGTGACTATGCGGCGGTCGAATTTTTGGTGCAACAAGCGCCAGCCTGTATTCAGAACTTAGTGAATTTGGGGGTGCAGTTCGATCGCCATGCGGGTAACTTGGCTCTGACATTGGAAGCCGCGCATTCTCGCAAACGAGTGTTACACGCGGCGGATAGTACGGGCAGAGCAGTGGTCAGCATTCTCGCGGAACAAGTGGTAGCGCGACCGAATATCCAGGTGATTCCAGCCTTCACGCTGGATTTGTGGTTGGATGCCGCTGGACAGCGATGTCAGGGGGTGGTGATTGTCCGCGATCGCCAAATTCAATGGCTTCAAGCGGGGGCAGTCATCCTGGCGACGGGGGGTGGGGGGCAGGTGTTTGCCCAAACCACGAATCCGGCTTTGAGTACGGGGGATGGCGTGGCGATCGCCCAGCGAGCTGGAGCCATTTTACGTGATCTCGAATTTGTCCAGTTTCATCCCACCGCTTTGACCATTCCCGGTGCCCCTCATTTCTTGATCAGTGAGGCGGTACGGGGGGAAGGCGCGCATTTAATCGATGCGACGGGACATCGCTTTGCCTTTGACTATCACCCGGATGGCGAATTGGCCCCGCGAGATGTGGTCAGTCGCGCCATTTTTACCCATCTCCAAAAAACTGCCCCCGACCCCACCCATGCCACTGTTTGGCTGGATTTACGTCCAATTCCGCGCGATCGCATTCAGTATCGTTTTCCCAATATCATCCAGGTCTGTCAACGGTGGGGCGTGGATGTCTTCACCACTCCGATTCCCGTCGCTCCAGCCGCACACTATTGGATGGGCGGCATTGCCACCGATCTGCTGAATCAAACCTCTCTTCCCGGCCTGTATGCAGTTGGTGAGACGGCCAGTACTGGTGTGCATGGGGCTAATCGGTTAGCCAGTAATTCGCTTCTGGAGTGTCTCGTCTTTGGGGCGCAGTTTGGGAAGTGGGAGGAGAAGGGAGGTGAGGGAGGTGAGGGAGGTAGAGGAGGTGAGGGAGGTGAGGGAGGT
>JAIXVO010000542.1 GCA_027482985.1 Cyanobacteriota bacterium | reverse complement strand
GCAGTCCTTATGAGGTGGAGGCATCTGAGTTGAGTGTGCTTTTCGCTCGCTCGCAGTCATCGCTCCTCGGCTGAAATGACCTGCTAGGATAAATTGCTAGACCAAAACCAAGAATGTACCTTGAGCGATGGCAAGAAACTAGAGTTAACTGAGTTAAGGTAAGCCGCAGATGCTTTTATGCTCCGTAAAGTCTATGCAGTAGTTTTATTGCGCTGGCGCGTTCATCTGGTTCCTAATCCTTGAAAATTCGTGTCTAGCTATATTCCAGTCGAGTTACGTCAACAGGTTGAGGCAAGCGATCCGGAACGGATCAGCTTCGCTGCGCGCGGTCGTTGTTGTTACTATTTGACGGAATATACATTTTGCCAAGGTAGAAGAACATGAAATCGACCATCTTCACCAATCATAGTGAAATTGAGATAATGGTTCATTAGAAGGAGCCTCATATCAGCTATCTCCTCTATGGGGCGGTAGCCTTTCATCTTCCATTCCACTCTTAAAGAGTCATAGCTAAATATTTAGAAGGTGCAAGCTTAACTTGATGAGCAATAAACGAGAGAGATTCAGCTTTAGCAAGTACTTCTAGTCGTTTACAAGTGTTACAATCTCTACTCCCTATCATTGAGAGAATTAGCGCAACCAACCTAGAAAAGTTTGCAAAAGCAACCAACTGTTCAAACCAACAATGATGGTTGCAACTGACCAAGCTAGAATCTTGAGCCAACGAGGATTCACAAACTCTCCCATCAAACGGCGATCGCTGGTAAACATAATTAACGGAATCACCGCGAACGACAGTTGCAAACTCAACACGACCTGGCTACCCACCAACAGCTTTCCTGTACTTTGTTCCCCAAAAAAGATGATGGCGATTAGGGCTGGAATGATAGCTAACAACCGAGTAGCTAACCGACGCAACCAGGGTGGCAATCGAAATCTCAAAAAGCCTTCCATGACGATTTGTCCTGCCAACGTTGCTGTCAGCGTCGAACTCTGACCCGATACCAGCAGAGCTAGCCCAAAAATGGCACTGGCAGCACTCACACCCAACAGCGGAGACAGCAGTTTATAGGCATCTTGAATTTCAGCGACTTCGTGATAGCCAGAGAAATGAAAGGTCGCTGCCGCCACGATCAGAATGGCAGAGTTGATGAATAAGGCAAAGGAGAGCGCAACGGTAGAGTCGATCGTGCAAAACTTAATCGCTTCCCATTTCTTCTGGGGAGTAGGCTGCCAAGCGCGAGTTTGAACAATCGACGAATGGAGATACAGATTGTGCGGCATCACCGTTGCCCCCAAAATCCCGATCGCAATGTAAAGCATCTCTGGGTTCTGCAAAATCTCTCGATTCGGTAGATAACCTCGCAGAATTCCTCCCACATCCGGTCGAGAAAACAAAATCTCCGCAGCAAAGCACATACCAACCGTCGCAACCAGCAGGATGACCAAAGCTTCCACATAGCGAAAGCCCTTGCCTTGCAGAAATAGCAACACCAGGACATCGAGTGCCGTGATGCAAACGCCCCAAATCAGTGGAATTCCAAACAGTAGGTGCAGGGCGATCGCACTTCCCAGTAGCTCTGCTAAATCACATGCCGCGATCGCAATTTCGCACAACACCCAGAGCATGAAGCTGATGCGAGGGCTAAAGTAGTCCCGGCAAGCCTGCGCCAAATCTTTTCCAGTGGCTACCCCCAACCGTACACACAGCGATTGCAGTAAGATTGCCATCAAATTTGAGAGCAGAATCACGCTCAACAGGGTGTAGCCAAAGCGGGAACCTCCAGCAATGTCGGTTGCCCAGTTGCCAGGGTCCATATACCCTACTGAAACCAGATAACCCGGTCCCGCAAACGCCAGCATCTTGCGCCAAAAGCCTTTGACACTGGGAATCGCAATGCCGCGGTGAACCTCTGGCAAGCTAGGAGGATGATCTGAGAGTGCCATTGCTAGGAACCTTTCATTTTTCTTTCATAATTAACCCTACCATTGCAGTTTAGAAAATAGGCAAGAAGAATTCATTCCTCCCAAGAGCGAGTTGAGTTTTGTTGAGATTGCGCTTTTGACCACACGCTTTGCCTGATTTCGGCTATAGTTCTACAGCTTGTTTTGCTCATCAACTCGTTTGAATTATGAGACGCTTTCTCCTCGCTTTGCTTTCGTCGTCATCGTTAGTAGGTTCAGCTTCCTGCCTTTTAGGTGTTTTGTCACCCACTCATGCGGCTGAGCTAAAAGCTTTGCCGCCCGACAGCAAAGTGTGCATCGAGTCGAGCCATAGCCGCACGAACTATATTTGTACAAGAGTCAAAGATATTACCAAGGTGAAAGCCAGTCCGGCGATCGACCTGGCGACAAATCCTCAAGATTCACCCTATGCCTTAGAGTTTTCAGATGAGGAAAGCAATGCAGCGATCGCCCTATTTGGTTGCGACTGTCCCCTTTGTGTAAACTCACTTCGCAAGCTGCGAATGATGGCAATGGGTCAGATGTGAACCATCGTGCAGTATCCAACAAATCGCTCACCTGCCCTCAACATCGCCTAAGCTAGTTTGCTATTAATGCGATCGCAACCAGGACTAGTCGCGCTTCGATACCATCTGGCTTCAAGGACTATCGCTGACTCAACACCAATTTATTTGATAAGAACTATAAAGCAATTGCAGGTGTCTCTTTCGCAGATGCAAATCTACGGTATTGTTTGAGTGATCAATCGGTTCTGGTGGGGAACAGCCACCGGAGGTTTACGATCCAAAACTTCAGCAAATGTAGTTTTGAAGGCTAAATCGGGGAAAGTGCAGTATGAGTCTGCCACTGTCCCGCAACTGTGATAAGGCACATGTCTTTAAGTCAGAACGCCCACCGATCGCGCCACCCTATCAACCCGTCTGCGAGGCACAGATTATGGTAAGTCATCCATCTCTTTGGCAGCGTACCCAGCAAGTAACGCTCTCCCTTCCCGTCCAGGCAGGTTTATTGACCAGCCTTTGTATGCTCATTCTCTGGACGCTCTATTTTTCCACCTATCCTCCGGCTCATAACGCCTTGCACGAAACACGCCACCAAACGCTTGCTGTTGCGTGTCACTAAGTCACACCGCTTAAACGCTTTTTATCGCCGACTTAATTGCTTCAACTGTGATTAAGAGCGAGCTTTGGTGTGCTTGATTCAGAATTAACGAGGCGTTATGAGACAACTAAAATACGTAGGTCTATTTCTCGCTGCCGGAGTTGTCAGTGGGAGTATTTGGCTATTGGCAGCAATCCCTGTCGGCTCGCAGCCAGTGGTACAACTTGAGACGAATCCTCCTATTAGCCAGGTGGTTCCCGATTCGGAGCCAGTTCGTTTGAAGTTGCGAGTTCTCAATCCAGACCGCCAGCCCCTAGCGGATGCGAACGTTCAGGTACGTTTATTTACCCCTCCAAAAACACCTTGGCTAACCTCCGATTTTCCAATTGTTGAGGGCACGAAGTTGTTGGAGCTAAAAGAGATCGCGCCTGAGGGAAAGTTGCAGTTTGAGCAAGTGCTACCCATTCGGGGCACCTACCGCATGGAGGTGACTATTACTCCCAAAGTAGCGGCAGCATTTAAGCCATTTGAGCAAACCCTGACATTTTCGGTTGCAGAAAATCCAGTGAAGTACCGAAATATCGCCATTCTAGCCGCTGTGCTGCTGCTGGCGGGATGCGGTGGCGGTTGGGTAATTGGAGGTAATCAGTCGATACGACCGGGTGAAATTGCGCCTCAGCCTGTACGGTTGCTGTTGAGTGGAACGATGATAATCGCGATCGCTGCTCTCCTGTGGGTCAACGTCAGTGCAGAGCTTTCATCCAGTCATGCCGATCATGCTAGCGATACCCATTCCCTTGCTCCAGCGGTGCAGCAAGCTCAAGGAATTGAGACACGGCTATTAGGGAATACCGAAGCAGTCGTGGGAAAAACTGCCCTTCAAGCTATCCAGGTGACAGATATCAAAACGGGAAGCCCGGTTTCAGATGTGGTACTCACGATTCAATCCATTGCGATCGAACATCGGCAGCCTGTTTTTGCTTATCAGGGTTCACCCGATGCAACGGGTCGATTTACCTGGCAAGAGCAATTTTTTGATGGTGCGCCGCATCAGGTAGTGGTTGATGTAGCGCCTACCAACGGCTCTACGCGATCGTTCCGTCCGTTTCAAGTAGCTCACCAAATCGATGTTGAGGGAATTGAGCCCCCCCTGCTCACCCGCTTGATTAGTTTGTTGTATTTTACAGCCTTGTTTTTAACAGGATTGCTCGTCGGGTTGTGGCTACGTCGTGGGCAAGCCAGGAGGCGAATCCAGGTTGCATCTTCAACCTGAAATCTGGGCAAAAACTTTCACCTTACTTTCATTCTCCTCTGCCAAACTAGGTGCTGAATGTAGTTTTCATGAGCCTCCAAAGCGCAGCCATCTAACACCCTATGCGACAAACCCCAACAACTGCCAAAGTCGTCCGTCGAACGACCGGAACCCTGTTAACTTTAATGCTTTTGACCATGCCACTCAGAGCCTTTGCCGGTGCGGGGCATGATCACGGTAGCAGCCAGTTTCAACAAGAGAGTGCTGGCGGCGTTAAAAATATCGAAGTTGACGCAGCGACTGCCAAGCGATTGGGACTCAAGATTGCACCCGTGACACGGCAACGGTTGCCCTTTGGCATCAAAACCAGCGGGCAAATTGAAACCCTGCCAAACAAGCAAGTGGATGTCACAACCCCAGTCGGCGGGACGATAGCGAGGTTACTGGTGAATCCGGGTGATGCTGTAACAACAGGGCAAGCCGTTGCAATTATGTCTAGCCCAGAATTGGCAACCTTGCGAACTGAAGCATTTGATCGACGAGCAGACGCGATCGCAGCCGTAGAGCAGGCGGCAGCAGACTTCAAACTGGCTCAACGAAATTTAGAGCAACAGCGCAAAATTGTTACTGCCAATATCCGGCAAGCCAGGACAGAACTTAGGTTTGCCCAGGAGCGTTACGACAAAGATCAAGCATTGCTAGAACGAGGAGCCATTCCCCGCAGAACGATGCTGGAGTCGGAAACCAAGCTGCAAGAAGCAAAGACAGCATTGGCAAAAGCGGAAAGTGCCCTGGAAATTTCTGAAGCACAGGCACAATTGCAACGGGCACAATCCGCCGTTAGCGTGGCCCAGAAGCGCATGACATTGAGTGGTGAAACCTACCAGACTCGACTGCAACAGTTGGGAGCCGACGCGAACCCAGATGGCACGATTACCATCAAAGCACCGATTTCAGGCACCATCGCTAACCGCGAAACTACTGCGGGTGAATCTGGGCAGGATGCAGGTAAGCGCATTATGACGATCGTCAATGGGAACGATGTTCAGGTATCTGCCAATATCTTTGAGAAAGACATTGAGCGGGTGCAACTTGGTCAACGGGTGCGAGTCAGAGCGAACGGATTGCCTGACCGAGCTTTTGAAGGACGGGTGAATGTGATTGGTGCGGTGGTCAGCGGTGATACCCGTGTTGTCCCCGTTAAAGCCACTCTCGAAAATGCGAATGGCTCGCTGAAGCCAGGGATGTTTGCCGAACTAGAGGTATTAACGGATCGAACTCCAACGGGTGTATTGGCAATTCCCAAAACAGCATTGGTTGAAACCAACGATCGCCAGCAGGTGGTATTCGTCCAAAATGGCAACGCCTTCCAGTTAACCGAAGTGGAACTTGGACGTGAATCGGGGGAGTTTGTGGAAGTCAAAAAAGGACTTTTTGATGGG
>JAIXVO010000135.1 GCA_027482985.1 Cyanobacteriota bacterium | reverse complement strand
CTCCCTGGGGAGAAGGGCTGGGGATGAGGGCAATTCATGCCACCATTCAGCAACGCCGGTTGTTTGGCTAAAAAATGATCACTGCCGAGGGAGTTCAACCCCTGGCAGTTTTTTATTTGCCCTGCACGGCGGCGACAATACCAAAGATGATGAACAGGATGCCCCCCAGGTAGGTGACGGTGCGTTCGGAAATGCGACCCGCCACGAGCCGCCCTCCCATCACTGCGATCGCGGCACAAATGGCATGACCCAGAATGGCACCGATCGTGACTCCAACAGGATGGTTCGAGGCGGCGAGGGTGATGGTGGCGAATTGGGTGCGATCGCCCCACTCGGCGACAAAGGTGAGCAGGAACGCTTGACCGATGATGGCGTAATTAGGTCCGGTTTGGGAGGTGAGGCTGGCTTGCGCGATCGTTTCTTTGGCTTCCTTGGTAATGTCTTCGCAGGCGGCATAGGGCGACATCCGGTAAGCGTCGTACAGTAACTTCAACCCAAAGCCGATGAACAGAGCGACTTCGGCATACCAGATGTAGGTTTTGGGTAACAGCGACACGACCTGTCCCATCGCTACCGACAGGATGGTCATGGCCGCTAAAGCCGCGACCACCCCGATAAAGACCAGTCGCCGGGAATGCTTCATCGCCAGCAACATGGCGATACAAAAGGTTTTGTCGCCCAGTTCAGAAATGGTGATTAGTAATAAGCCTGCGGTAAAAGCCGTCAACATGTCGTCAGATCCTCAGAATCGGCAGTGGAGGGACTGAGGTGACTTGATGAGGGCGATCGCTCCACCAAGCTCACCTCAAATGTGAACTTAGTGAAGGTCTCGCTACCAAACGGCTTCGGCAATTCTCATGGCATGCCCAAAAGCTTTTTGTCATCTGAACCAGGCTCATCGCCAGTATGTTGATTCAGATGGGCTGGCGGGTACCAGCAGCTACTCCCCTTCAAACATTCTGAATTATACCTGGCAATGGCACGATTTCCTACTGGTGAGATGACCGCGTGGGGGAGTGGGGAAGTGGGGGGCAAGCGGCTAGGATTGCGATCGCGCAAATTTTCGTAGTTGGTAGGCTTGCGCCTCCACCAATTCGTAGTTGTCAGCGCCCATTTGCGTCGAGAATTGTTGTTCGGTGGCCTCCAGTACGTCAGCGGGAATCGATTTCCAAGCCGCCATATCTGCCCACTGAATGACGCACACTACTTCGTTGGGATTGTCTGCTGTCAGCCACACTTCTTTGCCCATAAACCCTGGATACTGCGCGAGCGCTGTTGTCCAAATCGCCTCATCTTGTTGGATAAAGGTTTCTCGCAAGGTTTCCGGGACTCGAAATTTCAACCATTCAATGACCATCGTTACAGTCGCCTCATAACCACGCTTTCCATTTTTGCATTCCGCCAGGGCAGCCGTTCCCTCCGTAGGGAGGATGGGCGATCGCGCGACAGGAGAGAGGGGCGGGGTGAGAGAGGGGCGATCGCGACAGGAAATGGGGATGGGGTGGGAGACGTTCCAGCGGAACGTCTCTACGGGGTTATGCCTTCCTCTTCCTTCGTCTCTCTCCCTTGCTCTCCCTTTCCCTTCCTCGCCCCGGACGGTGAGCCGTACAAAACCACACCTGCTCAACCGGGATAAATCTGACAGAATAAGGGTGTGTTTGCGGGGAATCGTCAGGGGCGATGTATGTCACGCTCGCGGGGCGATCGCAGTTTGTTCTTCGTTGGATTGCAGGAAAGCAGCATGGAAAACAATGATTGGTTAACACAGCTTCTGATGTTTGGGGTGGGTACGACTTCGCTCGTCGCCGAGAAAATGAAAGAAGTGGGCGATGAGCTGGTCAGAACGGGGAAGTTAAATCCTGACCAAGCGAAGGCTGTGATGGATGATTTACTGCAAAAGATGAAGAGTGACCAGGGCAATTTTGAGGAGCAGATGCAACGGCAGCTCCGGAACTTGCTGCAAGATATTGGCGTGCCTCGGCAATCGGAAATGGATGAATTACGGGGACGCATCGATCGCCTGGAGCGGCAGGTGCGCGATCTGGAAAATAAACAATGGCGTTAGAGACAGCCATGTTGATGCCACCGGGATTTTGTCAACAATCGGTGATGACCTCCTTGGGTCGCCTAGTCTACTACCTGCCGGAATCCATGCTAGCGGCTGAATCGCCCGCCAGTGTGGTATTTTTGCATGGCTTCGGGGGTGGCTCGTCGGCCTATGAATGGTCGAAAGTGTATCCGGCGTTTGCTCTTTCTCATCGCGTGTTGGCACCGGATTTAATCGGCTGGGGGCGATCGGATCACCCCGCCCGCAATTACCAAGTCGAGGATTACGTTACCAACATTATTGAGTTTCTGGAACGCACCTGTACCGCTCCGGTGCCCGTGGTGGCTTCGTCCCTGACGGCAGCGTTCACGATCAAAGCCGCGATCGCCCGTCCTGATTTGTTTCAATGCCTGATTCTGACCATTCCCTCCGGACTGGCTGACTTTGGCAGAGACTATCGGCAAAACAATTTCTTTGCCAGCCTGGTCAGCGTCCCGTTTCTCGATCGCCTGATCTACAGCGTTGGGATTGCCACTCGTGAGGGCATTCGTAACTTTTTAGAACAACGGCAATTTGCGCGACCAGAGCGCATCTTTCCCGAATTGGTGGAAGCTTATTTGGAGTCAGCGCAACAACCGAATGCCGAGTATGCCGCCCTGTCCTTTGTGCGGGGCGATTTGTGTTTTGATCTGGCGTTGGAACTGCCGAAGCTGACTGTCCCCACGGCGATCATTTGGGGGGCAAAAGCGCAATTTACCACCCCTGAAACGGGTCAACGGCTAGCAGATCTGAATCCGCAAGCCGTGCGGGTGTTTCAAGTGTTAGAAGATGTCGGGCTGACCCCGCAACTGGAAGAACCCGCGATCGCGATCGCCCTGATTCAGCGCTATCTAAGCCTGCTTCTCGTCTAGGATGCGAATGTCGCGCACATTCAAGTTTGTAAAGTTGTACTTAAAGCCTTCCAACTCAATCGGCGTACCAATCTTAATTTTGTTATTGCCCAATACGGGACCGTTACTGGTGATCTGAGCGTTCCCTTCCAACACCACCAGCAAATTGCGGCTGAGGGCAACTTCCGGGCGCGGATCAGGCGTGTACTTCACACTGCCATTTTCCAGCGGCACGTAAACGTTATCTGGCAGCGGCTTCACCGATTTAATTTTGATTTCCCCAAAGGGCTGATTCCGGATGATGATGCTCGTCTTTTCACCCGGTTTGAGCAACGCGTCCGTATTTTGTGCTGCCACCCGGACGACCACTTCCACTTCCACTGGTTTCGTCGTCGTATTGCTTTGTGCCACTGACCCAGACGCGCCCGGAAACACAAAGATGCCAAACAACACCAACAAAATCACCAGTGCCGCCCCCAGATCAAGGAGATTGACCTTGCCAAATAGCCGTCCCTGGGAATCAATGATTGCCATTTCTCTTACCTCTTTACCCGCGCGATCGCTCAAGTGCTACATAGTTTAGCGAACCCGATTGCACTTGAATCGTAAACATTCGTCAATCCTGTGACAGATTATCACACTTGGGGTGAAGGGGGCGATCGGGCAGTGGGGAGTGGGGCAAACCGTGTAGCAGTCCCGCTCCCCATGCAGCATTGAGAAAATTATTGATATTTCTAGCGAAAATCTCTACCTATTAGTGGACTGATGGTAGAAATAAGCCTGGTAGATTACAAACAAACCGATCAATTGGGAGCGTGTGAGATGCAAGTAATCATTCAAACTTTGGCGGTGATGAGTATGAGTGCTGTGGCGTTGACGCTGCATCTGTCTCCTGCCAGCGCCCAATCAGGTGAAGTGTCAGAGTGTGCCGTGAACGCGATCGCCGCTGCTGATGCCACCGCTCAAATTAACGCCCTGGGACGCGCCAAAAATCTAGCTCGCCAAGCCGCCGAAGCCGCGAATGGCGGTCTCGCCAAGTATCAAGCCGCTGCTAACATGCACGGCCCCGTGTCGATCGCCCCTTGCAAAGATAACGGCAACGGCAGTTGGACCTTCACCGTCATGGGTGGCACACCCGGCTTCCAAACCCCCACCCAGGAAACCATCGTCACGGTCACCAGTAGTGCGAACATCACCGATTGGACCGTGAAAGTGGATTCGAATCGAGCGATTTAGGGGGAGGAAATAGGAGTCAGGAGTCAGGAGTTAGAAGTCAGGAGTCAGGAGAAAGCGGGAGGAGTCATCAGTCAGAAAAACGGATTGACAGAACGCTCATAATTTGGGTGTGTCAATTTTCTGGGTTCTAAATTCTGCTCCTGCCTCCTGCCTCCTGGCTTCTGTCTCCTCCCTTTTCCTCCCTCCCCATTCCTCTCTTCTAAAACGCATCCCAACAAAACGGCAGGGCGGTTGCCCAAGCTGCATCAAGTTGATCGAGTAACGTTTCGTCGCCTTCTAACTCCAGTTCGCCCGTCCAGTGGAGTTGGCGCGATCGCCGGGTGCCGCTGAACAACTCGGCCAGATGATCGACGGAGGTTTTGAGGATATTGGCAGTGGGTTGGGTGGCGATTTGCATTTTGCTGCCGGCGAATTCCACGGTGAATTGGTCGGCTCCAAACACGGGGTCGGTGAGTTGGAAGGTGAGGGCAAAGGGGGAAACTGAGGGAATCGAGCGACGGGCGATCGCGGCTTGGGGATTGACTAAGCGCCACATGAAGCCACCCGCGATCGCGCCGAAGGGCACCATGAAATCCAGCAGCAGGGGTGGGGTGGTGAGGGCGGGATCGATCCGTTGTTCTTGCAGGAGGTGGGGGAAGGGATCGTCGGGGAAGGTGTTCCAGATAACGGTCGTGACTTGATCGCGGAGGGAGCCGAGAAAGCCCACCAGCCCGCGGTATGCCGCCGGAGTTGCGGCCACCCACTCGCGCACTTTCACTGCCAGTTGAGTTTTTTCCGGTTCGAGTTCGGTAAACTCCAGGACGGCGTAGCCCAACACCGCTTCCCCTTCCCGATAAACATAGAGTTCGCGGCCAGCTTTGGGCTTGAAAAAGGCTTCCCATTGCCAGGGGTGACGATAGAGCCAGCCGTTATGGTGGCTGACCCGCTCGTGGTAAAGCCGCTGGATGTCGGTTTCCTGAGCGGGATGGTAGGCCGTGATCCGCGATCGCTCATTGAACAGCGGCACATGTTGCGAGGACACCCGATATTGATGGGTCTCCCCTACCCGCGCCCACCCCAATTTGCGATAAAAGCTGTGCCGAAAGGGATACAGCATCGACAGCAAAAACCCGGTTTCGCGATAGTCCTTCAGCGCTTGGGTCAGCATCCAGCGGGCAATCCCCTGCCCCCGGTAGGGAATCCCGACGGACACCGCCCCCACGCCTGCCATTTTGAAGGTCGCGCCTGCAAAGTTGAGGTCATAGGCAAATTGCCGATAACAGGCAACCAGTTTTTGGTGCGGATTCACCACCACCCAATCCTGCCGCCCCACCGGATTGATCGGGCGATCGCCGAATGTTTGTTCCAGCTCTGTCAGGGAACTCATCGGGGCAAAAGATAGCCGCACCAGGTTGAGCAGAGCCGTGCGATCGCGCTCCTCTGCCAACCGAAACAGAAAATCAGAATCCGTCATGTCACCGGCTCAAGTGGTGTATTCCGCATTAATTTTGACGTAATCGTAACTCAGGTCACAGCCCCAAGCGGTGCCCGTGCCCGTCCCGCCACCGACCGATACCGAGATCAGCACCGTGTCCGCTTCCAGGTAAGCTCCCTCGCTCGCCTGTTGCAGATAGGCATTTGCCGCCTGGCGATCGAAGGGTTGGGGTTGCCCCTGCGCCATCATCAAAAAGTCGCCCAGCTTGATTTGGAGTTCTTCCTGGTTGAACAACACCCCGGCGCGTCCAGCAGCACCAGCAATCCGCCCCCAGTTGGGATCGCGCCCAAAAATCGCCGACTTCACCAGGGAAGAACCTGCGATCGTCCGCGCCACTTTCCGCGCATCTTCATCCGTATCGGCACCCGTCACCTGGACTTCGATCAAGCAAGTTGCGCCTTCGCCATCCCGTGCGATCGCCTTCGCCAGATGGATACACACCGCCGTCAACATCGCTTCGAGTTGTTCGGCATCTGCATCCATTTCAGTAATAGCAGGGGTGCGCGACTCGCCATTCGCCAACGCCAATACCGTGTCATTCGTGCTGGTGTCGCCATCCACCGTAATCTGGTTAAAGCTTTTATCCACCGCTCGACTCAACATCGCCTGCCAGAGCTGGGGGGACACGGCCGCATCGCACGTCACAAAGCCCAGCATCGTCGCCATGTTGGGATGGATCATACCCGCCCCTTTACACATTCCGCCAATGCGGACGGGTCGCCCATCGATCGTCGTTTCCAGGGCGATCGCTTTGGTCACGGTATCCGTCGTGCAAATCGCTTTCGCCGCTGCCTCGGCGCCCGTTTCCGACAAAGCGCCGACGAGTTGGGGTAATCCGGCTTTGAGGATGTCCATTTTGATCCGCTGCCCAATCACGCCCGTGGAAGCCAGCAGCACCAGATCAGAAGACACGCCCAACGCCTGACTGAGTGCCTGCGCCGATTCGATCGCATCGATCATCCCCTGTTCGCCCGTCGCCGCATTCGCCTGTCCCGCATTGCAGAGAATCGCCCGTGCCGTTGACTTGTTACGCAGTCGTTCGCGACAGTAATCCACGCAAGCCGCCCGCACGACGCTGGTGGTGAAGACCCCCGCCGCGATCGCCTCCACATTCGAGACGATTAACGCCAGGTCCGGCAATCCTGATGGTTTTAAGCCTGCTGTAATCCCCGCCGCCTGGTAGCCTTTGGGGGCCGTCACCCCACCCGGCACAACTTGCCAATCTGCCATGAGCTTCTCCATCCAATGCCATTTGCGAGGGGATTATAACAGGGGAATTGGCGGATTAGACGATTGCCACAGGAATCGTGATGGCATGCAGCGGGGGGCACCCACCCACAGTTGCCCCGCATGACCCTAGGCATGCGGGGCTTGACGCACACAACGGCAATACTGCTACATGCGGAGGTTGAGTTAACACTAGCGGAATCCAACAGAACCATGGTTGGCATTGGGGTGCATCGTGTTCAACTCAACCTACGGTAGCAATTGATCCGGCAATCAGCACTGATGCCGGTCTGGATTTAAGCGGGTCTCCATCGACCGATCTCGCCGTTGAAAAGGTTGGCATAGTACATGTTGCCATCAGGCCCCATTTCCATATCAACCACAAAGGGCACGTTGTCAAACAACTGGGTGGTAGTCACATTGCCATTGGCATTGCGGAAAGTTGTGTAAACGAATCCTTGGCGAACATCCGTGTAGAAGATGGCGTTATTGTAAATTGCCGGGAAGGTGGTTCCAGAGTAGATGTCGCCCATAATCAGGGCAGTGGTGGATCGGCCATCCGGGTTTTCGGCGGCTGCATGGTTGCGGGCGATCAGGGGCGATACGACCGGTTGTCCACTGGTATAGAAAGCCTGCGCTTGCGGTAGAGCGCTGTACCCTAAGTTTCGTGGTACGCCTTCAAAGTAGGGCCACCCATGGTTACTCCCTGCTGTGGCGACGTTGATTTCTTCCCAGGTTGTCCAACCGACATCCCCAACGATCGCGACGGGAACAGATGTCCCTGTTGTCGGCTGAAAGTCAAAGCGGAAGGGATTCCGGAAACCGACACTCCAAACCTTAGAGCGATTGCTGTCTAGATCGCCATTGAAGAAGGGGTTATCGGACAAGCCCTGACCCGTAATGGGGTTAATTCGCAGGAGTTTACCCGAAAGGCTGTCTACATCCTGAATCCGGGTCGAACGCCAGTCAACGCCGTTGTAGGATGTGCCGTCCCCAATGCTCACGTATAACATGCCATCGGGACCAAACCGAACTTGCCCGATCGTGTGACTCTGGCTGTCTGTGGCGATGTAATCGCGGATGTTGTTGTTGTTTTGAAAATTAGTATCGCTCGCTGCCGTCAGCACGGGATTACCGTTCGCGTCGCGGACAATGTTGCCACTGCCATCTCTGACAAATTCGGCAAAGTAGTCGCGACCCAGGTTAGCGGGGTCTGGATCTTCGATAACCAACCCTGCGCCAGTGATGGTTGTGCCATTGGCCACCCCAGAGGGGCGGATGGTGAAGTTATCGGTGCTGTCCACGTCAGGTCGGCTGGTGTTTGCCCAAGTACTATTTCGGCCCAGCAGGATCACTTCACTCCCTGCGATCGCGGTGGTGTAACCCGTTGCCGCATTAGCCGTGACTCGCATTAACCGAGCAGGCCGATTACCGCGCTCATCAGGGCCACCCAGCCCAGTCTGTCCAGCCGTCGCCACTGGATCATCGTAGGTGTAGGCCAGGTAGACATAGTCGCGACCCAGGTTCCGGCCAAAGTCGGGGTGAATAGTCATCCCTAACAAACCGCGATCGCTAACATTGTTCACCTGGTTGGAGAGGTCGATAAAGGGT
>JAIXVO010000248.1 GCA_027482985.1 Cyanobacteriota bacterium | reverse complement strand
TTCAGTCCTGGATGCCGTCACCAATCTGAATGCCTATTTCAGCTTCTACAACCACAAGCGCTTACATCAGTCGTTGAATTATCGCCCCCCCGCGCGCCCGTAGGGATCAGCTGCGCTGCACGTGCATTTCGATTGAACCAGGAGGACGGGATGAATTATAGCCGTCGCCATGTGTAACGTGGCAAAGGCGAGTCAGAACACCTACCCAGTATTGGCTTTTGGCAATTCGACTTGTCCTAAGTGTTCTGACCAAAGCTATAGTACAACCTAATCAGAATCAAGCTTTGCAGTAGACTCTCTTAAATTTCTCGGTTTTCTGTCTAGACAATGGGGGACACCTTATACCGCTTTCCCGTGGGATGAACCGAGTTGTTAGAAAATTGTCCCGAATGGCGGAATGACGTTGTGTAAAGGAACAAATAACAAGAAATTCCCCTGACAGTTCTCAGGGACAGTGCGTGATGGTTTGAAGCGTGCGATTGACCGTTGCGATCGCCCCCAATGCACCCTATTTGGTCTGAGGTTCAAGGAGTCTTATGCAATATCATTCTGCTTTGTGGGCTGGTTCCAGTGCCACACAATCAAGGTCGTCTAAATTTTTGTTCAGTCTTGCCTGTACCAGTGTGTTGACGGTGGGGGTAGGGCTGGTGGACAGTCAACCCAGTCTGGCGCAAATGGTGTCAGAGTCAGCCGCTACACCGATGACAGTCAGCCCCACAGGGCGATCGCGCCAGTTGCCGCCGGAAGTGGCGCGCCAGGTGTTGCAAAATGCCGCCCAGCGATCGCGGCTGCCCCAAAGTCAGTTGCAGATTACGCGCGTCACCGAGCAAACTTTTCGGAATGCCTGCGTGTTTGAGTTTGGTCGCATTTGTAATTATTTGAATGAGCCGATCGCGGGTTGGGAAGCCACTGTCAGCGTGAATGGGAAGCCCTGGCGGTATCACATCAGTCAAGCCGACGCTCGGATTGCGCTCGATCCGGGGGCGGCAACGGAGATGCCTGTTAGCGTTACGCCGAGTGCCCATATGAATGCCGTGATGCAGGATGCCGCTCGGCGGGCGAAGGTGGCTCCTACTGACGTGCGGATTTTGGACAGCAAAGCCGTCACTTTTGCGAATCCCTGTATGCTGCATTTTGGGGAGTTTTGCAACCGCGCCTATCAACCGATTGAAGGCTTTGAAGTGCTGGCGCAAGTGAATGGGCAGACCTGGAAATATAACGTCGATCGCCCCGCTGCCCGTGTCATTCTCGATCCCCGCACGACGATTACCCCGGTCTCAACGCCTGCCGTAATGCCCGTCTCCTTCCAAACCCGGATTCTGACGGATGCGGCAACTCGTTCTGGCTTACCCGTTGCCAGTTTGCAAATGACGCAGGCGACTGCCAAAACCTTCAGCAATGCCTGTGTGTTTGGGTTTGGGGAAATGTGCCCGACGATTTACCAACCTGTAGAGGGCTGGGAAACCGTGGTGCGGGTGCGGGATCAAGCCTGGACTTACCGCATCGATCGCACTGGTGTGCAAATGGCGCTCGACCCTCGCATCACCAATACGGGACGGTTGCCCGCCAGTGTCGAGACTGCGATTTTGCAAGATGCGAAAACCTGGACGGGATCACCCACGGTGAAAATCGTGTCGGCCAAAGCTCAGACTTGGGGCAATGACTGTGCCTTTAACTTTGGCAAGATTTGTCCGGCGAACTTCCAACCCGTTGAGGGGTGGGTGGTACAGGTAAATAGTGGCAGTGTGGAGTGGACGTATCATGCGACGAAGACGGGCAACCGGGTGGTGATGGATCGGCAAGGGGTGTTACCGACCCCGGTGGCGACCGCCATCACGCGGGACATTGTGAAGCGATCTGGACCCAGTGTGCAGCCGAACACGTTGCGCTTCTTGGACGTGAAGGCGCAATCGAAACGGGTTTGCTTCCTGTTTGGCGGATGTCGGGAGGAGCCGATTTATCTGACGATTGTCTCCAACGGTCGCCAACAATGGGGCTACCAATCGGATGACAAGGGACGGCAAGTGTTGCCGATCGCGATCGCCCAGGTGCAACAGGCGAAAGATAGCACCATCAGCCAGCGGTAACTTGAGCCAGTCGCAAAGGTGTCAGGGATCAGCAAATCCGCTGACACCTTCCCCGTGAGCAGTGCGATTGCAGCCTTGATCGCTGCGGTAACAACGCCGAGGCCAAGCGACCCCGCCGCCGACACTGAATAAAATCCCTCCGCCTGTGGCGGTAAAAGTTGTGACAGCTAGAGGAATAGGGGATATTAATAGATATTCATTGTTTCCAAGTGAGTTGCCGATGGCTAAATACGTTGATGCAACCATCAATTCTGGGTTGACTGGCCCAACCCTGCGTCCGTGGGATGTGGAACCAGCCGTTGTGGAACTTCAGGAATTGTTACGGGCACATGGCTTTCGGGTGCCTGTGACGGGTGAGTTTGATAGTGCGACGGAAGATGCCGTGATGATTTTTCAACGGCGCAAGGGGGTGCGAGTGGATGCGATCGTGGGTCCTAAAACCTGGGCCGCGCTCAAGCAGGACGTGAAACCGGGCATTCGGGTGTTACGCCGAGGGCATTCGGGTATGGATGTGTATGAGTTACAGGGATTGTTGCGGGTGAATGGCTACGCGATCGCGCGGGATGGCTTCTTTACCGACGAAACCAAAGAGGCCGTGAGTGCCTTTCAAGAGTCCCATAAGTTGCGATCCACGGGTCAGGTCGATCGCACCACTTGGTCGATTTTGCAGAATAATGGCCGCTGAAGCCGTGGTGTTTAAGTTAGGTGGACGGCAATGATGACGGAACGGCGCTAGTGTTTCCCCAAAACGGCAAATACCAGCGCTGGATGCTCTCGCCCTTTGAGGGGATAGTGACCGACACAGTGGACGCGGTATTGCTGCCGTAGACAGGAGAGCGTGTCACCCGTCACCAACAGACTATAGGGGTTGGGATCACCCACTTCTTTGTTCAGCGACTCCAGCCGCGCCGCCACATTCACCGCATCGCCCAGAACAGAATAATTCAGGCGACGCTGTCCCCCCACACTACCCGCCACCACCCCGCCCGTATGCACCCCAATGCCAATCTTAATCGTGGGTTTGCCTTCGGCAGCGAGTTCTTGATTCAACTGTTGTAACCGCTGGTGCATCTCCAGGCTGGCGGCGATCGCATTCAGGGCATCCTGCTGAATCTCGGCAGTCGTGGTGCGGGGGAAGGGCACCCCAAACACCGCCATGATTGCATCGCCAATGTATTTATCGACCACGCCACCGTGTTGCATGATGCAGTCGGTCATCGTATCGAGGTAACGATTCACCCAGGACAGCAATTCTCCCGGCGGCAACTGCTCCGAAATCCTTGTAAACCCGCGAATATCGACAAATAGCACCGTCGCGACTAACTCCTGGGCTTTGAGTTCGCCATCGTGCAAAATTTCGCCTTTCCGTTGCCACAACATCGCCGCTGTTTCGGGCGCGACGTGTTTGGCAAACAGTTGCATCAGCAGTTGTTTTTCGTATTGTTCGCGTAGTTGCACGACCATTGCCGTCAGCAGAATGGTGCCCAGGGGAGCCGCGATCGCCAACCAGATCTGAGCCAGATGCAGTAAGCTTAGGGCAACCAGCCACCACAGTCCCACCAGCCCAATCACCGTTAGTAACCGCTGTCGCCAAGTTTGCGCGTGCAAGCTGACGCTGGTCAAGCTGCCCACTAGCACCAATACGACCCAGATCGCCCAGTCGGGCAACGGGCGTAGCCAGCGGTGGTTGAGCAGATTATCCAGGGTGGCCGCATGAAGATACACGCCAGCCGTCGGCACTTTGGGTGTAAAGGGTGTGAGCAGCGGATCGAAGCCCGTTGCCGTCATGCCCACCAGCACAAATTTGTCGGTAAACACCGCCGGATCAACTTTGCCCCGCACGACATCGACAAAGGAAACGGTGGTTATGCCATCCGTGGAATCGACCCAATTTACCCAGACGACGTGTTCGGTAGGATGGAGCGGGGGGAGCGTTGGCAGGGGGGCAGCAGGCAGATTTCCCATCGCGATCGCGGCCTGCCGATTCGCAATCTCAGCCGACAGAAGCGCGACGGCGAGGCTAGGTACTTGATTAATCGAGAGCCAACTGCGGCGACTGATGCCATCAGGGTCGGGCAAATTATAGACATGGCCTTGGCGTGTGACCTGAGCTAGCGTGGGCACTACATTGATGGCGCGTCCCTGGCGATCAGCCCCGATCGCTAACACGACATTGCCACTGTTGAAACACGCTTCTGCCAGATGGGGATCTTGCGGATCGGCTTCGGCGAACAGGATGTCAAACCCAATTCCCGCCGGGACAGCAGGGGCCAGAGCTTGCAACAGTTGTTGGTAACGGGTGCGCGACCAGGGAAATCGCCCGTATTGCTGGAGGCTGGCTTCATCGATCGCAATCACCACAATTCGCCGATCCCACTGAGGTCGCAACAGGTGGGCATGGAGTCGCATCAGGGTGTTGGAACTGGCATATTCGAGGGGTTGCCAGACGGTGAGCGGCAGCAACGCGATCGCCACGCCAGCCGCCAGTAAGCCCGGTAGCAGGGGCAGGAGAGGGGCGATCGCCCAACGCTGAGGCAAAAACGGAAAGAGTGGCATAGAACGCTCAAATCAAGACCCCGGTTAAGCGGGGTTATGCAGGAACAAATGGGTAGCCTAACTATTCCCTGGTAGCGCGGTGGCGGTGGCATGTACCGGACACCCCCCATAATTCTTAATGATGGGTCACCACGTCCAACCAGACATTCATTCGTTTATAGTTATTGAGCAGTGGTTGAGCCTGGTGCTCGATCGGGTTGAATCGAGGCTCATTATCCTATTCATCATGGCATCTCCTCCGCTTTCATCACCGTCTCCCGACACCCTGGCCACGATCGCCGAATACTTCAAGGTGTTGTCGGAAGTGAGTCGCTTGCAAATTTTGTATAGCTTGCGAGCGGGGGCGATGAATGTGATGGAACTGACTGCCGCGACCGGATTTAGTCAGGCGAATTTGTCCAAACATCTCAAAATCATGACGCAGGTGGGGATTTTGTCGCGCCAACCGAAAGGGGTGAGTGCCTACTACGAGATCATTGACCCCCATGTGTTTGACCTGTGTGACACGGTGTTGGGGGGAATTGGCGATCGCCTCCAGCAACAGACCCAACAGTTTTTGCAGGATCTGCCCAAGTGAGGGGCAAGGGGGACACATGCATGTAGCGGAACTGATGGCGCGGTATCAGCAGGGTGAGCGATCGTTTCCGGGCATTGTCTTGCGAGAAGCCGAATTGACGGGCGTGGATCTGACGGCTGCCAACTTGACCCAGACCGATTTGCGGCAGGCGCGATTGGGTAAGACGAACCTCAGGCGATCGCACCTGCAAGCCGCCGACCTGAGTGAAGCCTTGCTGTGGGGCACCGATTTGACGGGCGCGAATTTGGCGCAGGGATCGCTCCGGGAAGCGGATTTGACCGGGGCGATGTTGACTCAAGCTTGTTTAGATCAGGCCAACTTGTGCAAAGCCATTTTGTGTGGCGCGACCTTGACCGCCGCCAGTTTGGTGCAGGCGTTGCTGATTGATGCGGATTTGAGATCGAGTCAAACGCATCAAACCGACTTAGCAGGCGCGAATTTAAGCGGTGCCAATTTGAGTTATGCCCGCTTGAATGCGGTGATGTTGCGAGAGGCGAATCTGACCGGGGCGCAGTTCTGTCGCGCCAATTTGCGGCGGGGGGGACAGGACGGGTTGGCAGCGGATTTGTCGGGGGCGAATTTGCGGCAGGCAGATTTGAGTTACGCCGATTTGACGGGAGTCGTGTTGCGGGGAGCGGATTTGCGCGAGGCGGATTTGACGGGCACAATTTTGACCGATGCCGATTTAACCGGGGCGCTGTTGCCCACCTCTCCCTAACCGCGATCGCCCCCTAACCGCGATCGCAACAGTGCAAATCGCCTATGACTGTGCAAATCGCCTATGATCAAATGGGCACGACAGATGACGGCAAAGGGGCGATCGATGTCAGAACTCGGTGAACGCGACGGCATTTACATTAACGCGCTACCAGAATATGAACTGAAGCTGTTGACGGCCTTGAGCTTTTTTCTGGGACGCAGTGTGTCGTCGCAGGCAGCGGCGGCGCTGGCGATGTATGTGCGGCAGTCCCACGATCGCATTCTCACCCAAACCGAATATTACGCGCATCGAGCCGGGATGAATAAGTGGGATTTTTTTGATTTAATTTTTGACAACCCACAACAGGCAGAGGCACTGATGCAGGGCACTGGCGCTAAAATTCATGCAGACCAGATCGATGTTTTTTCTGCGGCTGAAGAGGTCGAGTAACCATGCTCTCAGTCACCACAATGGGCACGACAGACGGCGAGGCGGCATTGTTTATTCAATGTCACGATCGCCCTGTGGCTGTGGCGATCAAAGACTTGCCTGCCTGGGTCTGGAGTTGTGAAGATGCCTGTGTGGAAGTCTATGTGCAATGGGGCGATCGGGTGTTCCATTGCCCGATCGCCCAACTGCTGATGCTAGCGCGAGAATCGGTTTAAGTTGGGATTAACCGACAGTGCCGCGTAAGGCTTCGGCATCGACAGGTTTGAGGAAATATAATCGCACCAAATGACCGCAAATGGCGGCTTGATGGGGGAGTTTACGCAGCGCTTTCAACCATTTGGGTTGCGCGGTTTGATCGATCTGGGACAGCTTCAGGTTGATGTCTGAACACTGATGTAGGCGATCGAAAAACTCGGGGTGATCCACATCTAGCACCGTGGGAAAGGCTCTGGCAGCGGTGGCGTTGGTTTGGCGGACGACTTCTGCATCAAATTCAGTCGCGCTGAGTCCCAAGGATTTGTAGAAGTTGGCGCGTTCGTGGACGGTGAGGGTATGGGTAGCGAACACAGTGAGCAAGAAGAAGCGACTCCAGAGGCGAGATTGCCAGGTGTTCCAAAGTTGGGGCTGCGATCGCAATAGCGCCTTGAAAATATCCCCGTGGCGATTTTCATCCTGACACCAGGGTTCAAAGTAATGGAACAGCGGGTAAAACTCGTTTTCGGGATGGGATGCGAGATGGCGATGGATCAGGATATAGCGCCAGTAGCCAATCTTTTCCGACAGGTAAACGGTATACAACACCCACTCAATCGGGAAGAAGGTGTAGGTGCGAGCTTTGGTCAAATAGCCCAGATCCAGCGTGCGGCCAAAATCACCCATTGCTTTGTTCAAAAATCCCGCATGACGGGCTTCATCCCGCGCCATCAGGGCAAAAATTTCAGCCAACAACGGACTTTTGTCTTTCAAGCGACGAGACAACTCTTTGAACAGCAGGAAGCCGGAAAATTCCGAGACGCAAGAGCGCTCCAGATACTCGATAAACGCCTGCCGCGCTTCGCCGGTAATGTGCTCCCAGGATTGGTCAAACGACTCATTGCGGACGAAGTGATGGCGGTTGTAGTCGGCTCGCATTTCCGCCAACATCGCTTGCAGTTCCACTGCCTGCGCGGACAAATCCAGGCTGGCCGTCCGCTCAAAGTCGGTCGTGTAAAACCGGGGCGACAGCAAATTTTCCTGAATCGCCGCCTGTCTTTGAGGCGCAGCAACGGTTTTGGGAGGAGATTCAACCATGATGTTTCTTGCGTTTGTAAAGATGTAAGAACCTTCTCTTTATTTAAGCGCTCAATCGCTATATGGTTATGAAAGGTTGATAGAACTTAACCTTCGTTTTGAGGTGTTTTCATGAGCCACGATTTAGCTGCGCGGTTGCGGGAAGGCACGCAACACTCCCATACCGCTGCCGAAAATACAGCATTTATGAAGTGCTTTCTTAAAGGTATCGTTGAACCCGAACCCTTTCGGAATCTGCTAGCAGATTTATTCTTTGTTTACTCGGCGTTAGAAGATTCAATTTCCCGTTACAAAGATCATCCGGTTGTGGGAGCGATTTATTTTCCAGAGTTGGAGCGACGTGCCCATTTGGAGGAGGATCTGGCCTTTTACTATGGGGCGGATTGGCGCTTAGAAATTAGTCCGTCCGCAGCGGGTCAGGTTTACGTGGCTCGTATTCTGCACGTAGCCGATCGCGATCCGGCGTTGTTGGTCGCTCATGCTTATGTGCGGTATCTGGGCGATTTGTCTGGGGGGCAAGGATTACGTCAGATTGCGCGATCGGCGTTAAATTTACCCGCTGGACAGGGCACGCGGATGCACGAGTTTGATGCCATTCCAACGGTTGAAGCGCGACGGGAATTCAAATTGCGCTATCGGGATGTCTTGAATGACTTGCCTGTGGATGACGTGTTGACGCAAAAACTCGTTGATGAAGCGAATTTGGCGTTTCAACTGAATCGAGATGTGATGCATGAGTTGGCGGCAGATGTGAAAGCCGCGATCGGGGATCATGTGTTTGATCTGATTACCCGCCAGGATCGCCCCGGCAGTACCGAACATGGGCATGGTCATGGCGTGCAATTGGTGACTGCGGAATAGTCCAGCAATGGCGTAGGTTGGGTTGAGGATACGAAACCCAACACCCAGATACAGACGTGTCCCCTGTGAGGGTTTGGCATTCGGGCGCTAGTCGCTAACTCATTGCCATTCTGGAGCCGCATGCCGAACCCCTACGATGCGAACTGCTAACGACACTCAACAAACCCCGGAAATGTTGGGTTGCACGTTGTTTCACCCAACCTACGTAAGCTTCTGACTCCTGACTGACTCCTGACTCCTGCCTTCTTTTATCGGAGATTCCTACCTTCATGTCCCTCTGTTCTTCTGCGGTCACGTTTGACCCAAACTTGCTACGCAAATACGATCGCCCCTTGCCACGTTACACCAGTTACCCCCCTGCCACTGAGTTGACTGCGGAATTTGATGAATTAGATTTTCGGACGGGGGTGGCGATCGGGAACTACAAAACTACGCCGTTGTCGCTCTACTGCCATATTCCATTCTGTGAAACGGCTTGTTATTTTTGTGGGTGCAATACCGTTATCACGCAACGCAAACAGGTCGCCAAACCTTATTTAGAGGCGATGACGCGGAACATTCAGCAGGTGTCGTCTCTGGTGAGTCAAAAGCGGTTGGTACAACAGTTGCATTGGGGCGGTGGCACCCCGAATTACTTATCGCTGCCGCAAATTGAACACCTGTGGACGGTGCTGCACCAGCATTTTTCATTTGATGAGAAAGCGGAATTATCGATTGAAGTGAATCCGCGTTTCCTCGATCGCAACTTTGTCCACACGTTAAGACAAATTGGCTTTAATCGGGTCAGTTTTGGCATTCAAGATTTTAATCCGCAAGTGCAGGCGGCGATTAATCGGGTACAACCAGAACAATTGCTGTTTGATGGGATGGAATGGATGCGCGAAGCCGACTTTGAAAGTGTAAATGTCGATTTGATTTATGGTTTACCGCATCAAACGCTGGAGACGTTTCGAGAAACGATTCAGAAAACGATCGCCCTTGATCCCGATCGCATTGCCGTCTTCAATTTTGCCTATGTGCCGTGGATGAAGCCGATTCAGAAAAAACTCGATGCCGCCGCCATGCCCGCAGCCGCAGAAAAGTTGGAAATGCTCAAAATGACGATTGAGGAGTTGACTCGCAATGGTTATGTGTTTATTGGCATGGATCACTTTGCGAAGCCGAATGATGAATTGGCGATCGCTCAACGCAATGGTCAACTCCATCGCAACTTCCAGGGTTACACCACCAAACCAGAATCAGACTTATTTGGGTTTGGTATGACTGCCATCAGTATGCTGCATGACGTCTATGTCCAAAATCAGAAAAAATTGCAGGACTTTTATCGGGCGGTCGATCGCGATCAATTGCCACTGGAACGGGGTGTCAGACTGAAGCAGGATGACATCATTCGACGGGCGGTGATTATGGAGTTGATGTGTCAGTTTGAGTTGTCGAAGGCGGCGATCGAGGAAAAATATCACCTGCATTTTGATGGTGATTTTGATACCTACTTTGCCGCTGAACGGATTGCTTTAAAGGCGCTAGAAGCAGATGGGCTAGTGGAATTACACCCCAACCACATTCAGGTTACACCCGCCGGACGATTACTCATCCGCAACATTGCCGCCGTGTTCGATGGTTATTTAAGTCAACGCCAATTTGAAGGCTTCTCCAAAGCTGTTTG
>JAIXVO010000119.1 GCA_027482985.1 Cyanobacteriota bacterium | reverse complement strand
TGTATGAAGAACGGCTGATTGCCAACAAAACTCGCCAACAAACAGGCGCAGTCCGAGTAGGTAAGCACGTTGACACCGAAACCGCGCATGTGACTGTGCCCATCGAAAAAGAACGGGTCGTGATTGAACGCTCCACTCCGACCGATGCAGCTGTTGGTATTGCCAGCGAAGGCGCATTCCAGGAAGGCGAAGTCGCTCGCATCGATGTCTACGAAGAAACCCCCGACATTCGGAAGGAAGCCTTCGTGCGGGAAGAAGTGCGAGTCCGGAAGGAAGTCGATCGCCAGAACGTGGAAGCCGAAGAAACTCTGCGGAAAGAGCGGCTGGACATCGATACCGATGGCAATCCCGTGATTGACCGGGGCGATCGCAAGATCTAAGGCAGAAGGCGGAAGGCAGAGGGCAAAGGGCAAGAAAAACCTCAACTGTAGGATGTGTTAGGCGCTAGCCGTAACGCATCGCAGGGATCTTGCTTCCGCGCCTAGTCCTCAGCATGGTGATCATTCTCTGATCACCATCACCGTTGCCAAACTTGCTCCAATTCCAAAAGGGCGACATCCAGAAGTTGGGTGTCGCTTTTTGGTTATTCAGCATTCACCTCCAGGGCACGCTCGATCGCGAATTGCCAGCGATCGCTCAGAGTACCTACGGGAGCCTGAATCAAAGTTTGTTGATCAGCCGTGTGGATCGTCAATTTGTCGCCTGTCACTTGCCCCAAAGTTTGCCAGTGACCAGACAAGTGTTGCTCCAGGTAAGTTTCCCAGGCGGCTTGGTGCGATCGCGGGACAGATACGACAATCCGGGCACCGCCTTCCCCAAACAGCAATTCATCCCAACGCAGGACAGTCGGGTTGGTCACAGGCAGGGTAATGCTTGCGCCCCGGTTGCCGCTGATGCAGGATTCTGCCAGCGAGATCGCCAGTCCGCCTTCCGCGCAATCATGGGCAGACTGTACCCAACCCTGCCGAATCCCCTCCCGACAGGCACTCTGGACTCGACCTTCCAGATCAAAATCGACAATGGGCGGTTTTCCGGCAACGACCTGATGCAGCGTTGCTAGATATTCGGAGCCACCGAGGGTGACAGCAGGAGCGGCGCGATCGGCGATCGCCACTCCTAACAAATAAATGATGTCGCTCTCCTGCCGCCAGCCTTGACCGCAAATTTGGGTGAGATCCGGGATCAGTCCCACCATGCCGACGACGGGCGTGGGATAGATCGGGGCGGGTTTGCCGTCCGCATCCAGCGTTTCGTTATAGAGGGAGACATTGCCGCCCGTCACCGGAGTATTAAAGGCGCGACAGGCTTCTGATAGGCCCCGACAGGCTTCTGCTAGTTGCCAATACCCAATCGGCTTTTCGGGACTACCAAAGTTCAAATTATCGGTAACAGCCAGCGGTTCCGCCCCCACACAGCTTAAATTCCGCGCGGCTTCGGCGACCGCATTTTTCGCCCCTTCATAGGGATGCAGATAGACATAGCGGGGGTTGCAATCTACGGTCGCGGCAACGCCGGGGTTGGGGGTTGGGGGTTGGGGGTTGGGGGAGTTGATTGGACGCGCTCGGACGATCGCCGCATCTGCTCCACCGGGCATCATGACAGTGTTGTTTTGCACCTGATGATCGTATTGGCGATAGACCCATTGTTTGGAGGCGATCGTGGGAGTGGCTAACAACGTCAGCAGCACATCATTCCAGGTATATGACTGGGCTTGAATGTGAATCCCGGCGATCGCGGCAGTTGGCAAGGACGAGCTAGTCCAATCCCAGGCTTGTCTGGCGTATTCGGGGGGTTCTGCCAGCAGTTCGCGATGGTAGATGGGGGTATTGTCTGCCAGGGCGGTGGCGGGGATCTCAGCCGCAATTTCTCCTTTAAATAGAATGCGGACAATGGGTTCGGCAATGACCGTTCCAGCGACGACGGCATGCAGACCCCAGCGCTCAAAAATATCGATCAATTCCTGTTCGCGTCCGGCTTCAGCGACAAACAGCATCCGTTCCTGGGATTCCGACAGCAAATACTCGTAAGGCACCATGCCTGTTTCGCGGACTGGAATTTTGTCCAGGTCGAATTCCACTCCGACTCCACCTTTCGCCGCCATTTCTGCGGTTGAGCAGGTGATGCCTGCGGCTCCCATATCTTGCGCGGCGACAACGGCTCCCGTTTTGAAGGCTTCTAGGCAGGCTTCAATCAAAGATTTTTCCAGGAAGGGATCACCCACTTGCACAGCGGGGCGATCGTCCATTGAGGCATCGCTCAACTCGGCACTGGCAAAGCTGGCACCGCCCATCCCATCCCGTCCAGTGGTGGAGCCGACGTACAACACGGGATTGCCAATGCCCTTCGCTCCCGATTTCACGATCGCTGGCGTTTCCATCAACCCCAATGCCATGACATTCACGAGCGGGTTATCGGCATAGGCGCGATCGAAATAGACTTCGCCACCGACAGTGGGCACCCCGACACAGTTGCCATAGTGAGAAATGCCAGCGACGACCCCTTGAAACAAGCGGCGGGTACGGGCATCGTCCAGGCTGCCGAAGCGGAGGGAATTGAGCAGGGCGATCGGTCTGGCGCCCATCGTGAAAATGTCTCGCAGGATGCCGCCAACCCCGGTAGCCGCACCCTGAAACGGTTCTACAGCAGATGGGTGATTGTGGGATTCAATTTTGAAAGCCAGGTGTAATCCGTTGCCCAAATCGACTACGCCTGCATTCTCGCCCGGACCAACCAGGATGCGATCGCCCTCTGTCGGGAATTGCTTCAACAACGGGCGCGAATTCTTGTAGCAACAATGCTCTGACCACATCACCCCAAACATTCCCAATTCGGCTTTGTTCGGGTGGCGACCTAACCGTTGCACAATCTCCTCATATTCTTCTGGCCTGATCCCTTCTGCCGCGATCGCTTCAGCGGTAAACGGCGCAGACGATAAAGCAGACATAGGGCAGTTCTCCAGATTCAACAGGGCAAGATGCCTCAAGACCGCTCTATTTTATCAATGTCGGTGTGACGCATTGCTGCAGCAACTTAGCGAGGTCGCTTTTATTCGTGATGCCATTGGCGACATTCAGCACAAGGGTGTAAGATTCCTCGTTGGTTAAGGTGAGGTCATAACCGTTAACTCGCAAAAATGTATCCATCACGGCATAAGCTGTGCGTTTGTTGCCATCAATAAATGGATGATTCATGGCTAAGTGATACAAGTAGGCGGCGGCTTGTTCATCAATTGTGGCATGCAGAAATTGCCCCCCAAAAGTGACTTGTGGTTGGGCAAGCGCTGATTCTAGTAGACCCTCATCCCGCACGCCAGCAGTCCCACCAAAACTGAGAATTTGGTCTGCATGAATCTCCAGAACGTCAACAAGACTTAAAAATTTAAGAGTTGGCAAGACGACGATAAACCTCTTCGCGATCCCGTTTGGAGGCAAGGTAAGCTTGCCAAACCTGCTCATCCCGATCGCTCAGGTTGATTCCTTGCGCGGCCATTTGTGCTTTCAGGTCTTGAGCCTCGCGATCGCGAATCGGCTGGGGCATGGCAACAGCATCTACCTCATAGGGAACAGCAACTTCTTTGGCTTTTTGCACTTCCTCGGTCATGGTCAGCCCTCCTATGCCCTGCGATCAAAACGCCTGAACTACCTTTGTTGTTTCAGTCTAACCCACCCCGATTCCTGATTTCAATCTATGGGCTTGAGGCAATATGTTGGCTCATTCCGAGGGCGATCGCTCATCAGCGGGTGTCGGCTCAACGTCGGCAACTTTCGCTAACACTGCCGCATATTTTGCGCGATCGCCTCGCTGCGATCGTTCTTGTAGATAACCGTTAGCCTTGAGAGTTGAAATATCTGCCTGAAAAGCGTCTACGTCGTAGTTCAGGTAAAGTCCCCGTTTTGCCAGTTCATGTTGAAACTCTAAGACCGTCAACCCCGTCCAAGCGCGAACTTTGCCACTGCTGATTTTTTGCTGCTGATAAAGCATGAGGGCAATTTCTAGCCTGAGTTCGGCCTCAGTCATCTGGCTGGCTTTAAGAATATCGTCGGGAATGATCACGCTCATCAGGAATCACTCACAAAGTCACGCTGTTCTGATTTCACTGTACGCGATCGCTCATCAAACCCGTTGCTATAATTTCCAAAACAGCCGGCTGTTAGTCGACCCGACTTGATTTGAGCGAAGCGGATCAGCAAAAGACGTTGAAGTACCCGGATAACATGGGGCAACTGGCAACTGATCCGGAGAATCCTGATTTGCTAGAAAAAGCGGGCACCGCTCTGGATGCCTTACCGACGATCGCCCGTCGCAGTGACAACCTCGTGGCCTTCGCGGAAAAATTCTTGCCCACCTTCACGGCAGGAGTCAGAGCCATTTTGGCAGTATTGGGAGCACCCTTGTAATGGAAACCATCCGGCAGGTCGTCAACGTTACCCGCGATCGCAAAATTGAACTCACCTTACCTGAGACTGTCAAACCAGGATTAGTCGAGATGGTGATTGTGCTGCAATCACTACCTGATTCCGAGCCAAGACCACGCAAGAATTTATTTGGCTTTTTGCCCAACCGCATTGATCCCATCCAGTTTCAGCAAGAGATGCGAGATGAATGGAACCGATAACGCTTATCTTCTGGATACCAACATCTTCATCTACTACTTCAACGGTGAAGTCCTCCTGATACCTCTATTTGAGGAAATCCTAGCTGACACTGCGACTGGCTACTACTGCCCCATTAGTTGGGTTGAGTTACTGTGCTATCCAGCCTTGACAGCAGACGAAGCTACTCAAATTCGCGACTTTTTGAGACAGTTGCAGCGGGTAGAGTTGACTGAACTGATCTTGGATACTGCGGCTCAAATCCGTCGAGATCACCGAGTCGCACTTGCAGATGCCGTGATTGCAGCCTGTGCACTGGCTACTGCATCTACACTCGTCACCAGAAACACTGCCGATTTTACGCAGATCAACGGATTGACGTTGAGTAATCCTTTTAGAATAAGTTCTCCTTGATCAGACCGTTTCTTCGGCCCACAAGCGCAGGTCACGCAGGGCTGCGGCGAGGCCACTGACATCACTTTGATCGATGAACTGGAGAATGCGACCGACCGGGAGAAAGGGGAAAGCCAGTCCGTAATCTTCTTCGCGGTAAATGTTGCCATCCAGGTAGTGGATGAAGAATTGGCCTTTGAGGAAGGTGTCGCCCGGTTTGGAGATGTAGCGCCAGACTTCGGGAATGCCTAAAGCCGCGTAAATTTCAAACTTGTTGAAATCACTGCGAGACAGTTCCACTTCCAGAATCAGATCGGGCACTGGATCGGTGGCAAGGTCAATTTTGGTGCGCCGCGCCATGCGATCGCTGGTTTGAATGTAGTACGCCGTATCCGGTTCCACCCCCAACTGTAAATCTTCCCGCTTGAGGGTGGGCGTTTTGAAACTTTCGATTTTGATGCCCATCTCATCCGTAATCGTCAGAATCAGGGACTCGATCAGTTTGTGACAGCGTTCGTGCTCATCCAGCGGGGTCATCATTTCCAGATTGCCCCGGTAATAGCTGAAGCGCGCCGTCCGGTTGCGCTCCATTTCGGCCAGCACTTGTTCATACCGCTGCCAGTTCACTTTTTTGAGAATGGTCCGGTACTCGCTGGGTTGAGGTTTTTTCCCGAATGGCTTCAGCATGGCAGCAATCCCTTGAGTCACATGAGGTAACAGATTGCTGAACGTTCATCCTGGGCGATCGCAACCTGCCTGATCAGAGCGTAGGACTCCGAGGGACACAGCGTCAATCGCGTCCCGAAATTTGGCGTGCAACTTCGACTTTCTTGCGTAGAATGAACGGCGATCGAGAAACTCCAACTTTAGGGTGCTTACGGGCACCCGTTTTTATTGGGTCATTGGTAATGGGTAATGGGTAATGGGTAATGGGTAATGGGTGATGGGTAATGGGTAATGGGTGATGGGTAATGGGTGATGGGTGATGGGTAATCGGTAGTGGGGAATGGGTGTGGGGAATGGGTAATCGGTAATCGGTAGCGGGGAATGGTAGGGCTGGTGAGGATTGCAGGGCTGTGACCCGGTTCGGATAGGAACCATCTCTCATGACGACTGACCCATTACCAACTACCAATTACCAATTACCAACTACCAATTACCAACTACCTATTACCCATTCCCCCTGCTTCATGCAGAATAATCCAATTACCGTCTGGGTCGAAGGCGTAGATTTCACGACCGTGGGAGGCGGTGAGGATGTTGCCTGGTGGAGGATAGCCGATCGCGGTGAGATGGGCGATCGCGCTTTCCAGGTTGGCGACTTCGAGGCAAAGACTCATGCCGGAGCAGAGAAGTTGGGGATTTGGCAAATCTTTAACTTCTGGGGCTGGGGCGATCGCTTTGGGTCTAAAGATGCCGAGCTGCATTCCGGGTAAATGGAATTCTGCATAGCTGTTGGGGATGAACGTGACCGGATGTTGTTCGAGTAATGCTTGATAGAAGGCGACTAGGCGATCGAAGTTAAGCGTGGCAATTGTCAAGAATGCGGCGGTGGGGGTCAATGGCATGATGGATTGGCAGGTATGCTAGCGTAAGCGTACTTTTGATCTTGCAACCATTGAGCCAGTTATGAGTGTTGTCACCACAAAACGATTCACGCTGGATGAATATCATCGGTTGATTGAGTTGGGGTTCCTGACGGAAGGCGATCGCGTGGAGTTGATTCGAGGAGAGTTGGTACAGATGGTCGCCAAAGGCACACCCCATTCAGTTTCTACCGGGAAGTTATGTCGGCAACTCGATCGGGTACTGAGCGATCGAGCCGTGGTGCGCTGTCAAGAACCCGTGTCTTTACCACTGGATAGTGAACCGGAACCGGATGCCGTGGTTGCCTTTGGGCAGGATGACGATTACCTGGCACACCACCCCTATCCTGAGAATATTGCGGTCTTGATTGAAGTCTCGGATTCGACGTTGAATTATGACCAGACGACGAAATTAGCCCTATATGCGGAAAATAACATTCAGCATTACTGGATTGTGAACTTGGTGGGCGATCGCTTAGAGCGCTACAGTCAGCCGTACCGTAACGATCGCGGCGAGTGTGGTTATCGCCGGATGGAAATTGCCCTCAAAACCGAAACCGTCACCTTGCCCGGATTTGAGGATGTCACGTTGGATTTGACCAAAGTGTTCACAACTTAATCTGGGTTCATTGACAAACTGCGTAGAATCCATGTCGCGTCAGGGTAGCTAAGGTATCCTAGCTACATTATGTAGCGACCCAAAAAAAGGGCGATCGCGGGTGGAATGATGATGAAATTGGCAGGCCGAGTGGGGGAACTAACGCCTTCGATCACGTTGGCGATCGATACGAAAGCCAAGGCGATGAAGGCGGATGGGGCGGATGTGTGTAATTTCAGTGTGGGGGAACCGGATTTTCCTACGCCTGCCCATATTCGTGCAGCCTGTGCAGCGGCGATTGAAGCGGGGAAGACGCGATATGGTGCGGTGGCAGGAGAAATGCCGTTGCGACAGGCGATCGCGAAAAAGCTCCAAACCGACAATGACCTCTGTTATGCCGCCGAAAACATCATCGTCACGAATGGCGGCAAACATTCCCTGTATA